>JAHDCP010000076.1 GCA_020629775.1 Planktomarina sp. | reverse complement strand
TGCGTCGAAGATCTGCAGGTAACAAATCGTAGCTTACGTCAGTGACCGAATTGCGGGTCGTAGCCCAAACGATGAAGAAATCAGCCCGCGTGCGGCCTGGTGCTATAGCGGTAAATTCTGAATGACTGCGCGCAATAATTGCACTTTGCCATCTGTTAAAGCATTCTGGTTTAGCGCACAAAACCATAACCGTTGAAAGCCAGGGAGATCCAACATGACCGATATACAGCCCCCAATTATTGCTGCAAAGCAGCCCGCAAAAGTTCAGCTTGAGGCTAGCAAAGAGTACTTCTGGTGCCAATGTGGTCGTTCCAAGAACCAGCCATTTTGCGATGGATCACACGCGGGGACTGGCATAGCACCTCTGAAATTCACAGTCGACGAAAGCAAAGAAGCCGCGTTGTGCCAATGCAAAGGCACAGCCAATGCGCCGTTTTGCGACGGGACGCACGCGCGGCTGGGCGATCTTGTGGTGGGCGATCCGGCCCCGGAGCCCAGCCATGATACACCGAAAGCGAAAGCAACACTAGAAGAGCCCACGGTGGCGCGTATTCATGAATTGGCGCGCGACGGACTAAGCAAGCTTGGACACCACGGTTGGATGGGGGCCATGGGTGTGCCACGCAAAGACTTGCCCCATTGGGACGATATCCAACTTTTGCCTGCGCAGATGGCCCGTAAGCCGCTGCTTGATGACGTCGCGGTAGGGACAGATGTCCATATCGGGCCGCGTGCCAAGAAACCCATGCAATTGGACATCCCGCTGTTTGTTTCTGACATGAGCTACGGTGCCTTGTCCGAGGAAGCCAAGACTGCGCTGTCGCGTGGAGCACAGATGGCGGGCACGGGTATCTGTTCGGGCGAAGGCGGCATGCTGCCCGAGGAGCAGGCGGAAAACCAACGCTACTTCTATGAACTTGCGTCAGCCAAGTTTGGCTGGGATCTGGCCCATGTTGAGAAAGTGCAAGCGTTTCACTTTAAAGGTGGGCAAGGTGCCAAGACGGGTACGGGCGGACACCTTCCCGGTGCCAAAGTGCAGGGCAAGATCGCCGAAGTGCGAGGGCTTGAGCCGGGGACGGCAGCGATTTCGCCTCCCACATTTAGCGATTTGGTAACAGCTGCGGATTTCAAGCGTTTTGCTGATCAAGTGCGGGAGCGTTCGGGCGGAATTCCCATCGGTTTCAAACTTTCTGCAAACCACATCGAGGATGATATCGACTTCGCGTTGGAGGCCAGTGCCGACTACATCATCTTGGATGGCCGCGGCGGTGGCACAGGGGCGGCGCCTTTGATTTTCCGTAACCACATTTCCGTGCCGACAATCCCGGCGCTTGCACGAGCGCGCAAGCATCTGGACGCCAAAACTGGTGGCGAGGTTTCACTTGTTGTCACGGGCGGGCTTCGCATGCCCGAAGATTTTGTCAAAGCGCTGGCCTTAGGGGCGGATGCGGTTGCCATCAGTAACTCCGCCATGCAGGCGGTCGGCTGTATTGCCACACGCATGTGTGACACGAACAATTGCCCAGTCGGAGTGGCCACGCAAAAGCCTGAACTGCGCAAGTTGCTAAACGTGCAGGTGGGTGCAGAGAAGCTGTCGCGTTTCTTTGGGTCGAGCGTGGAATTAATGCAGGTACTAGCCCGTGCTTGTGGGCATGATCATCTTTCAAAGTTTGAACACCGTGACCTGATCACCTGGAAAAAGGAAATGGCCGAGCTTTCTGGTGTGCGGTTTGGGGGTGTCTCATGAGTGAATTTGATTGGGTCAGTGTCGGCCCTGCGGATCTGCCCGAAGGGCGCGTGAAAACAGTTTCGGCCCGCACGCATTTCATTTGCTTGTCGCATTTTGATGGTCAGTGGGCCGCGATGGATAACCATTGTCCACACCAAGGTGGGCCTTTGGGGGAAGGATCGATCGAGCGTGGTACTGATGACAAGTGCTGGATTCGGTGTCCCTGGCACGGCTGGGACTTTGATCCGCTGACGGGCCGTCCGCCCGGTGGTCACGAAGATTCTGGTCAAAAGACATATCCGGTTGAAGTGCGTGATGGTGAAGTCTTCATTGGCCTGGAGCCAGAGCCCGAACATCAGCGCACCGTCACAGACGCCATGGCAGAGACTATGGTCAACTGGGGCATTAAGCGCGTATTCGGCATGGTTGGCCATTCGAATCTGGGGTTGGCGGATGCGATTCGAAGACGGGTGGCTGATGGTGAAATGAATTATGTCGGCATCCGCCACGAAGGGGCTGCGGCCTTTGCTGCATCTGCATATGGCAAACTTACCGGAAAGCCTGCGGCGTGCCTCACCATCGCCGGACCGGGGGCCACCAATCTTATGACTGGTATGTGGGATGCAAAGGTGGACCGTGCGCCTGTTCTAGCCCTTACTGGGCAGGTACAGACCCAGGTATTTGGGCCAGGGGCATTTCAAGACATTGACCTTAAGGCCGCGTTCGGTGCGGTTGCGCGATTTTCCCAACCAGTGTTGTCGACGTCAAACCACACAGAACTTGTTTCGCTGGCGGTGAAAACAGCCCTGGTGGAACGGGATGTCTCTCATTTGATTTTCCCCGACGATATCCAAACCCAGGCCAGCGATGCCAAAGCAGCCTCCCCAAAAGGGCGCATTAGCGCGCCAGTCGTACGGCCCAGTGACGAAGACGTAGACGCCGCAATCCAGATGATCAACGCGGCCAAGCGGCCGTTGTTTGTCATTGGTCATGGCGCATGGGATGCAAAAGACGCCATCATCGCCTTGGCCGAACGCCTTGGCGCGCCCGTACTGACGACCTTTAAAGGCAAGGGATTAATCCCTGACAACCACCCCAACGCGGGCGGTGTTTTAGGGCGGTCGGGTACACCTATAGCAAGTTGGTTCATGAACGAGTCCGACTTGCAGATCGTCCTGGGTGCGTCTTTTTCAAACCATACTGGGATCAACCCCGGAAAACCTACAATTCAGGTCGATTTCGAGCGGATGCAATTGGGAAAATTCCATCCGGTGACGTTGCCCATATGGGGCGAAATCGGCGCGTTTTGTGACCTGATTGCGGCACAAATCTCGCGCAATGCACAAGGGCCGGATCAAATTACTGAGCTTGCACAGCGTTGGACCATTTGGCGGACTGAAAAGGCCCGACGTTTGGCGGAAGAAGGCACCAAAGGCGCGCATTCGGCAGCGGTCTTCGAAGCGCTTTCGCGGGTCGCACCAGCTGATGCATTGATGGCGGTAGATGTTGGTAACAACACTTATTCCTTTGGGCGCTATTTTGAGACCAAGGGCCAACATGTGATGATGTCCGGATATTTGGGCTCAATTGGATTTGGTCTACCCGCTGGGATAGGAGCGTGGGCCGCGAGTCAGGATTTTGAACATTTGCGTGGGCGCAAGATTATCTCGATTTCAGGAGATGGGGGCTTTGGCCAATACGCGATGGAGATGACGACCGCCGTGAAATACGGCATGGATATCACCCATATCCTGCTCCACAATGATGAGCTGGGTAAGATTTCTAAAGAGCAACGTTCTGGTGAATGGCCGGTTTGGGAGACGAATCTGGTAAACCCGTCTTTTGCAGCATTTGCACGTCTGTGTGGGGCGCATGGTGCCACGGTGTCCAAAGGATCAGAGGTCGAAGCGGCTATTGCAGAGGCTCTGGCCATTGAAGGTCCCGCACTTGTGGAAATCATGACGGACGCAGAGTTGATTTAAGCGGGAACACGCGCTGAATTCGAAGAAGGGCTGTGCCGCAGAAAAGGCGCGGCTCCTTTTGTTGACGGCATTGTCTGCGCTGAATGTCCAAGATGTTCGGATTTATGCGAATTGTTGTGTTCCTTTGGTCTGTCTACGCTTTGATGCAGTTAACAGGTTTGGGGAGTGCTCCATGTCGTTCAAAGTGGACGTCAATGTGGAACAATGCTGTGTTGATGTGGATCCTCCGCTTTAGCCCGCGATACGATCGCCCATGATCACTGGTTCAAAGGTCGTGCACCAGGATGTGATCTTGCGCGAAGATTTGCCCAAGCACGCGGGACCCATCACTTGCCAGCTGCATGGTTCGGTGGGGAAACACCGCAACACCCTTACAGCCAGTAGAGAATCAACATGATGGCACAAGCGGTTTGGTCCGAAACGAAAACTCAATCCCGATGCCAAGCCTTTCATCCGCCGCCTTAAAAAACCCCTTTTTCGGCGACGGGCACAAAGATCCGCATTTTGTCGAAGTGTTCCAAGATATTCTCTAAATTGGCGACAGTAAATCCATATTGGGGTATATTATAAAGACAATAAGCGCTCCCACTTACAACGAGAAGCATAGAAAAGGAGAAAAAAATGACACAGAAACATTTCGGCCTCGACATCACCCGTGTTGCGTTGCGAGTGAATGATATTGATAGCATGGTCTCTTTTTATGAAGAGGTGGTAGGGTTAGCCGTCTTCAAAAAAGACAAAGAGATGGCTTTGCTGGGAGTCGGTGTTACGCCTTTGTTGGAACTGCATCGCGACATCCATGCCACGCCACAACGCAATGCGCCTGGCCTTTATCATACTGCATTTTTGCTTCCTACTCGGGGTGATTTGGGCGCTTGGTTGGGCAAGGCAATTCGGGGCCAGTTCACACTCGATGGCGCGTCGGATCATTTGGTCAGTGAAGCTGTTTATTTGACGGATCCCGAAGGGAATGGCGTGGAAATCTACGCTGACCGTCCTGCAGACACATGGACCGGTCCCGACGGGGCAGTGCGTGGCGGTGTCAATCAACTGGACATCCAGCATTTGCTGTCTACGTCGCCGATTTGGAAAGCAACGCCTGTTGAAACACGTATCGGGCATGTGCACTTGCAAGTGGGCAGTGTTGATGTCGCGGAAAAGGTGTTTGTCGATCAGATGGGGCTTGATGTAATGACAAAACTGCCGGGCATGGGATTTTACTCAGTCGGTGGTTATCACCATCACTTTGGGGCCAACACTCATCACTCGCACGGTATCGCGCAACCTGATGGTGTTGTCACAGGATTAATGCGGGTCGATCTGGAATTTGCACATCGCACGGATTTGCCCAAAGTGATAGAAGCCCCCTGGGGCACCAGCTTTGGCATCAACAAGCGCCAGGGCCGAGCCGCTTAAAGAAAACAGACGGGCGCGTCCTTTGGGTCGCGCCCAATTTATTTGTCTTTCTTGGCCGATATCCCGGGAAACGATGTGTCCTCTGAAATTTTAGCATGTTTCCAATTTGAATTGTTGATCAGCATATTGCAGCCAAAGAAATCTTAGCGGTTCGATTCATTTCACGAGTTTCATAAATTTGTCGCCGATGGCGTAAATGAGGACGTCAAAAGTGCAGTTGCGGCCAGTATTGTCAAAAACATGCACCATTCTGCTGATATGATTTTTACAAGATACCGCGCCGCTTTGGGGTCATTTTCCAGCAGGGCGGGCACAAATACCAATTTATTTGCGGCACCTAAGCCCAACAAGATTGCCGCACCCGCCAGCTTCGCCAGAAGCGTTAGCCCATAGGGTGACAGCATGTTGGTCAGATTACCTACCAAATGCCATGTCAGATATGCACCAGCCAATATCAGCGTAGGGATCAGCCCCCCGGCAACTTGTCCAAATTTTTGACCTAATGCACCAGCTTGCTCCAATGTATTTGGGTTTGTGGCCAAGTTTTGGAGCGGTATCAAAACGCCAACCCAAAATGATGCAGCCCCGAGGTGCATCGCCAAGACCAACTGAATGAAAAAGTCAAAAGTGTCAGCCACGTGCCCTATTTGGGTGAAGCTCCAAAGCACAAGGCCGCCGCCGATGGCCGCAAGCCAAATACCGTGCTTTGCCAACTGCATTCCAGCAATGATGAAAACAAACCCCACCAACCGATAGAGGATAGTGGTGCCGACGGAGGTTTCCCACAATATGCCCAAGATTTCGAGGTCGATTGTGCCGGACCAATCCCCAACAAGGGATGCTCCGCGTAACAGATAACTGGTCACAGCGGCCACCAGACCCAAAGTCGCAAAGACGGTAATTTTCTTGCGGTATGAGCGTACTGAAACATAATGGTCAAACAAAAGCACGTTAAGGCATAAGCCTGTTGCCCCCAGTGCACCCAAATACAGCGCAAACTTTGTAAAGGCCGAATAAAGCGCCCAGCTTTCCATGTTTGGTTATTCGACCACGAACATAAATTCACCGTTCATAGCATGACCATCTATGCTTAAACCACGCCAGCTGATAACATAATCACCAGGGCCCTTTTGGTCCAAGGGGACTTCAAATTCAGTCGCAAAGGACTTTTGGTCTCCAAGATCAAGTCGAACGGATGGTTGGTCAGAAAAGTTCATCTCCACTTTGATTAATCGCACTTTTTTTGCAAATCGAATTTTAACATTTACCGGTGCAGCCACCAAAACTGCTTCGTTTTCGGGCACTGTTGAGCTGATTTTAGAATGCGCGTAGGTCGCCGTGCCTAAGATCATCAACAACAATATTGTAAGTGTTTTGGTCATGTGTGAGTTCTATTCTGCCGTTGGATTTCGCGAGGATCGATGACTGTCATCGCAACAACGTCAAGGCTTAAACCACCGAAGGGTGTTACACCCCAAAGGCCCCAATCGTGGTTGTGGGCGCCGCGGTTTTCCTGTGCTTTTGCGCCGTCGAAGTTGAGTCGACAAAAGGTCAATCTCATTGTGTCATCTTCATTTTTGTCAGCCTTGCCAGCAACGGGAAGGTCATTGGATTTCTTCATAAGCGCGTGAGCATCCAAATTGCCATCCCAATCATCATTAGGTTTTCCGTCAAAGACACAAATCCCAAGGGAACCCGACTTTCGCCGCCGACGCAGGCGCATTTCAGCTCTCGTTTATCGATGTATACGGCCTTAAACACGCTGACGGCCCCGATACTTGCTGCAATCAACGCCATTGGCGCTGACAGCCAGGTCAGTACCCCTGCCAGCATTAGCAAGCCCGCCCCAGTTTCAATAAATGGGTAGACATATCCATATCGTACCCACCGTTGGGCCAATAGATCGTAATTCAAAAACATGGTGGCGAATTTTTCGATGTCTTGCAGCTTTTGCAAACCCAAAAGCACCATCGAAACAGAGATAAACCAAACGACGGTTTGGCCGGTGAAAACAGTGCCATGGGACAACCATGTGATGGCAACAGCCAAAGCAAACGCTACGGTAAATAAAGCAATAACCGGGCGATATGTTAGGGCATCTTTTGCTGCAACAGGGGTGCCCAAAAATACGCTTAGATCATCAAATCCGCCAATCCTTGTCCCGTCAACAAAGACCTGCGGCGTTGTTTTTACGCCGTGCTTTGCTTTGAACGCATCCACTGTTGCACGGTCCTTTAGGGGCTGGTCATCGATAGTATACCCGTTTCGTTTCAGCAGATCTAGAGCCTTTAGACCTGACGGGCAAATGTGGTCGGTCGTCTCCATTCGGAACAGTGTTGCGGTTTTGGTCATCGGTCACCCCGTTCGAACATCTTGCCAATCGCTTCTTCTTTTAGATAAGGCTTCCCCTAACTGGAAGGTCAAGAAGGTATTGCAATGAATATTTCACATGCGGCCAAAGCAGCGGGATTGCCCACAAAAACAGTACGCTACTATGCGGATGTCGGATTGGTTGCGGCTCAAGGGCGTTCAACCTCAGGCTACCGCACCTACTCTGAAAGAGAAATTCGAAAATTAATTTTTGTGCGACGCGCGAGGGAATTTGGCTTTTCCATCGAAGAATGCCGTGAACTTCTGGGGCTTTATGAAAAAGATGATCGGGCCAGCGCAGACGTAAAGCAAATAGCAACAAAGCGGCTTTTTGAAATAGAGCGGAAGCAACGGGAATTGCAGTCATTGCACGATGAGCTTTCCAACCTTGTAACGGCTTGCCGTGGCGACAACCGGCCGGATTGCCCGATCATTAATTACCTTGGCTAACGGTGGTGCGTTTCAAATTATATTTTTACCAAAGGTTTGAGGTATACACCGGCCAGGATAGTGTCCCCTTGGGAAAAAGTGGCGATCAAGCGCCATAGGACCCATATGTCCCTCAAAGTTACTCCGGTTGAACAAAAGCTGGTATAGGTCGTGTCACTGTGTACTGTTTAGATAATGTCTTGTTCCTTGAGTTACGTGATGTGCTCGTGGGGCAGCCCGAGCTCGGTCCAGATTTGACCGTTGTTTGCCCCCAATTGAGGGGGCGCCGATTTTGGTAAAGGGCGCTTGTCGTCTGCCACGACCGGACTGCCGGTGAGTTTGAGTGTTTCGTCACCGATTGGCACGTCCTGGATCAAACCGCGTTCGGAGATTTGCGGATCAGCGAGCGCCTCCACTACGCTGAATACGGGGCCCGTTGGCCCGCCAATGGAATTCAATTCTGTGACCCAGTGTTGCGCCGGTTTCCGGCGAAGGTTTTTTTTCCAACTCCCTTCGCAGTTCGTTGCGATTGCAAAAGGTCTGGCCGATTCAAATGTTGGGCAAGGGCCTGCCATTGTTCATCGCGATTGGCGGCGATGTTTATCGGGTTGTCTGCAGTGGCAAAAGTGCCAGACGGCGCAGAGGTGGTGTGTTCGTTCCCATGGGCGGCAGGGAGTGTGCTGCCGATCAAATAGTTTGAAACCACCCATCCCATGGTGGAAATCACTGCTTCGGCAATTGAAATGTCGATGAAACTGCCGCGCGGGCGGGCATTCAATGCTGATGAAATAGCAAAGGCCGCAGTGATGCCCCCAATTGTGTCTGCCGAAGGGTAACCAACCCGGTAGGGGGCAGTTAGCGCAGCGCCCGTTATCGACATAGCGCTACTGTACCCCTGCACAATCTGGTCATTAGCTGGACCCCCTTTGCGGGGGCCGGTCTGCCCATAGCCCGAGATTGCGCAGTATACCAACTGCGGGTTTTTTGCCTTAAGCACTTCAAACCCCAGTCCCGGCTTGTCCATAACGCCGGGCCGAAAGTTTTCCACCAACACGTCGGCTGTTTTCACCAAACGTTTCAACAGTGCTTTTCCTTTGAGCGTCTTTAAATCCAGCGTTATGGATCGTTTGCTTGCATTTTGGGCCAAAAAGCTGATCCCCATGCCGGCGGCATTTCGGTCTGGATCAGACCCCAAGACCCGTGCCAGGTCACCCTGTCTGGGGCGTTCCACTTTGATAACGTCCGGCCACAACAATGCCAGTTGGTAACAGGAATAAGGACCCGCCAGAACATTGGTCAGGTCAAGAACCCGGATACCATCAAGTGGATCAATCCCCATCGGCAACGCCAGGGGCGTTCAAAAGGATGGATGACGTCGATCCGCCAAAGATTGCCCCATAGTACACGCCTGCAAGCAAGATCAAAGCAGTGGCAGGATCGCCAGTGGTGATGGCCACCGGTATCATGATTGCGATGATTGACATCGGCTCAAGCCCCGGCAGCATACCGATAAAGGTGCCGATCAAGCAGCCCCCAATCACAATCAAGATGTTCTGAAAGGAAAGCGCCGTCGTTAGGCCAATAATAATTCCATCAAGCATTGTTTATATCCCCAGAAAAAATGGCAACTGGCGCAGGAAAATGCCCAAGACTTCTTGCACCAAGTACCAAATGCCAAAAGTCGCAACGGCGGAGACGACGATCATGATGATCCAGCGTCTTTCCCCAAGGATCAATGAACCACCGATTAAAAAGCCCCCCGTGGCCAACAGAAACCCTGCGCTGCGCAACATCAAAGCGTAAGCCACCATCAGCCCCAATAATGCCAGAGCTTGTCCCCAGTTGTATTGGCCGAGTTTGCGATAGTCGATGTCGCTGGTTTTTTCTTCACCCTTTTCAACACCACCCAAAACGACCAGGCACAAAAGGATACCCGTTACAGAAAGAACTTTAGGAAACGAGTACGGCCAGACGGCAAGCCGGCGCATAATGGGCGGCAGAAGTGCGTCCATCGTAACCCAAGCAGTATATCCATACGCCAGGCAAATGCCCAACAAGACCAATGCGACCCAACGGTCCAGTGCCATCGCTTTTCCCCTTTGAATAAGAAAAGGTCGGGCCAAAGCCCGACCTGGGTTGAGGTAGGTATCCGCCCACCTCAGAAACTGGTTTTATAAGAAACCCAGTTTTTTCATCAAATCCCCGATGACTTTTTCCTGGTCCTCAAGGAAGGATTTGAAATCGTCGCCGGAGTTATGGATTTGACCGCTGCCAGAACTGCCGTGTGCGTTTGGTCCAAATCATTTTGGTTTATCGCCAGGGACGGGTACATTTTTCCGGGCGATTTAAAAATCCCGTTAGCTCGCAACGTGGCATTATAGGTTGTGTTGCGTGCAGGATCATCATGGCGCGCACTGCGGTAATCGCGACAATTGTTGCCGGTGAAAAAGATATCAAATAGTGTTTCGTCACCACAAATTTGGTGCGCAATGCCCGCCTGACGCAACGCATTGGATTGCATGTCTTGCAGTGCCTTCCCGGTCATGCGCAATTGGTCATAGGCACCGGGCCGGCGCAACACCTCCATTGTTTTTAGTCCGGCAACCGCCGCCACTGGGTTGCCCGATAGTGTGCCCAATTGCATCAGCCACTTGTCATTACCCACGATTGATTTGTCAAAATGAGCCATGATTTCGGCACTGGCACCAAGCGCGGCCAAGGGGAAGCCGCCGCCGATGATTTTGCCCAAGGTGACGATATCGGGCACAACGCCATACCGTTCTTGCGCCCCGCCATAAGCCAAGCGGAACCCCGTGACGATTTCATCAAAGATCAACAATACTTGGTGTTTTGCACATAAATCCCGCAGGCCCTGAAGGAAGCCGGGCATTGCTGGAATAATGCGTTGCAAGGGCTCCACCATGATCGCCGCCACATCACTGTGTTCGGACAACAGGTTTTCCACCGCAGCCAAGTCATTAAAAGGGGCAATCAGCATTTGATCAGCCACACCCTTGGGAATGCCTGCGCTGTCAGGCACCGCTTGCGGAAAGTTCACACGGGTGGTGGGGGCCAGAGACATCTGTGCTTCGGCGCTCATGCCGTGGTAGCCGCCTTCGAACTTCAAGATCTTGTCACGCCCGGTGAAAGCACGTGCCAGGCGGATGGCGTACATATCAGCCTCGCCGCCCGATGCCACAAACCGCACCTGTTCACAGCAGGGCACCGCATCAACGATGGCTTCCGCAAGTTCCACGCCACGGGCGTTATTGGCAAAGAATGTCATGCCTTTGGGCAATTGCTCCAATACAGCTTCCATCACTTCTGCGTGGCCATGACCCAAAAGCATCGGGCCAGATCCGATCAGGTAGTCAATATATTCGACCCCATCTTCGTCCCACACATGGCTGCCTTCACCGCGGGCAATCATGATCCCTGGGTCGAAATTACCAAATCCCGCTGCTGGCAGAACTTCTCGTGCGCGATTGATCCATTCAGATTGCGACGTGAGTTTTTGCATGGGTTAAGCCACTTCCAAAATAGGCGTTCCAAGACAGGCAGGTTCAGGTGTGATCCCCAAACCTGGGCCTTCGGGTGGGGCAATGCGGCCGTTTTCACGGATCGGGCCTGCTGGGCAAACACGCGGTCCAACATAAGCGGATAAATCGCAAGTGTTCAGCAGTGATCCTCTCGGCGTGGAGGCCGCAAAATGCAATGCTGCGGCTGTCACGATATCGGAACCCCAGGTGCATTCAGCGCAGATTTCTGCCCCCAAATGCACTGCTAAATCCCTGGCGCGGGCCATCGCAGATAGGCCCCCAAATTTGGACAGCTTGAGTGCGACAGCATCCAGACACCCCAGTTGTGCCGCGCGGATCAAACTGGCCTGGTCAAACGCACCTTCATCAATCTTCATTGGTAAACCAGAGGCTTGCCGTACAGCAGCACAATCTTCCAAAGTTTTGCAGGGCTGCTCCAACATCACGTCCAGATGTGCCACGGCGCGGGCAGTTCGGGTGGCCTGCAGTTTCGTCGCGCCACAGTTCCAATCGCCATATACCAACGGACCTGACCCCACGGCTTCGCGCACTTTGACCAACCGTTCGGCATCTGCCGCCCAATCGGCATCCGCCCCAAGCTTCACCTGAAACTGGCGGATCCCGGTGGCATAGGCGTCTTTGGCGATGCGGGCCATGTCGTCAGGTGCGATGCACGTGATGGAATGATAAAGCGGCATGTCGGCGCGCGTGCGCCCCCCCAGAAGGGTATAAAGAGGCTGGTTCACAGCTTTGCCGAACAGGTCCCAAAGCGCCATGTCCACAATGGATTTGGCGTGCAAATGCCCCTGCAAAAACGCGTCCAACTTGCGCATGGGCGCGTCCACGCCCAAAGGCGACATGCCGATGATTTCCGGCGCCATTTCTGCCACGGCACTGGGTACGCCGTCGGCAAAGGCGGGCAGGTAATGGGGGATGGGGCACACTTCGCCCCAACCTTTCAGGCCTGTGTCCGTTTCCAGGCACAGGACATGGGATTTGACCGTGTCGCAGGTTTTGCCTTCGGCCATGTAATACGTTTCGTGACTGGTCAGATCGACGGACCAAAGGGCGATGGATTTGATTTTCATTCGTATACCCCCACTGGATCACCCAATGTGTTTTCATCTGGATGCACGCCCAACCCCGGCGCTTCGGGCAGGTGCAAATGCCCGTCCAGATTGCGCGGCCCGCGACCGCCTGCGACGTCCACGGTCAGCATGTCTTGGCAGGCCCAAACGGCGTGGCAATTGTGATCGGG
>JAHDCP010000075.1 GCA_020629775.1 Planktomarina sp. | reverse complement strand
CTGTGTTCGCGGGTGTGGGTGAACGGACCCGTGAAGGGAACGACCTGTACCACGAAATGATCGAAGGCGGGGTTATCGTTCCTGACAATCTGGAAGAGTCCAAGATTTCCTTGGTTTACGGCCAGATGAACGAACCTCCAGGTGCGCGTATGCGGATCGCTTTGACTGGTTTGACATTGGCGGAACAGTTCCGTGATGACACCGGCGCAGATGTTTTGTTCTTCGTGGACAACATCTTCCGCTTTACACAGGCTGGTTCCGAGGTGTCTGCGCTGTTGGGGCGTATCCCTTCCGCTGTGGGCTATCAGCCAACATTGGCAACTGACATGGGCGCCATGCAGGAACGTATTACATCGACCAAATCGGGTTCGATTACTTCGGTGCAAGCCGTTTACGTCCCTGCGGATGACTTGACTGACCCCGCGCCAGCCACATCCTTCGCCCACTTGGACGCGACAACTGTTTTGGATCGTTCGATCTCTGAAAAAGGGATTTATCCTGCGGTTGACCCACTGGGTTCCACATCGCGCCTGTTGGATCCGCTGATCATCGGTGAAGAACACTACAAAGTGGCGACTGACGTGCAGCAAGTTTTGCAGCGTTATAAGTCCTTGCAGGACATCATCGCGATTTTGGGCATGGATGAATTGTCAGAAGACGACAAACTGGCCGTGGCCCGTGCGCGTAAGCTGGAACGCTTCTTGTCCCAACCGTTCGACGTTGCGAAAGTGTTCACTGGCGCAGACGGTAAGCAGGTGCCTTTGGAAGACACCATTGCTTCGTTCAAAGCTGTTGTCGCTGGCGAATATGACCACTTGCCCGAAGGCGCCTTCTATATGGTTGGCGGCATCGACGAAGTGATCGCAAAAGCCGAAAAAATGGCAGCAGAAGCCGCCTAATTTGGTCTGTCACTGCCCTAAGGGTTAGCTTTGGGGCAGGGACCTCCACAAAAGGAGAATACGATGGCAGACATGATGAAGTTCGACTTGGTGAGCCCTGAGCGCAGCCTGGCATCTTTTGAAGCTTCCGAGGTTCAAATCCCCGGTGCCGAAGGTGACTTGACTGCGATGGCAAACCACGCCCCGACGATGACAACTTTGCGCCCAGGCGTTTTGTCCGCAACGGGAACCAGCGGTGCTGAACAGTTCGTTGTTACCGGTGGTTTTGCTGAAATCAGCCCAGCGGGTGTCACAATCTTGGCGGAACAAGCGATTGCGAAAGCAGATGTTACCCAAGATGACATCGATGGAATGATGGCAAACGCCACGGCCGCAGTGGAAGCTGCAGCGGAAGGCTCCAAAGATTATGCGGATCAACACAAAGCACACATTGCGGCTTTGGCAAGTGATCTGGGTTTTGCGGCAAACTGAACCTAATAATTAGATCATGAAGGGCCTCGCTTTTGCGGGGCCCTTTTTATTTTACTTCCCTTTGATTGAATTCGAAGGCAGGAAGTAAACTATGATAAGAATTCGCAATCAAAATTTGGGAATAGATCAGGGCGAAGTCGTCCTGTTTTCTGATTTTGATGCCGGTGGCCCAATGTGGGCTGAAGCGGGTCCAAGGGAAGTCCGAAAAGAGATCGCGTTTAACGAGGCTTTTCGTTCGCTGCCCGTTGTCTCTTTTTCATTGTCTATGTGGGATATCAATTCCGCCGAAAACGCCAGGGGCGATCTTTCAATTGAAAACGTGACGAACCATGGGTTCGTCATGGTTTTTAAGACCTGGGGTGACACCAAAGTCGCACGCATGCGTGCTGCTTGGACCGCCATGGGTGAATTGGGGTACGCGGACGATTGGGATCTGGACGTCTAAGATCTGTGCCTGACCTGATCAATAGATCCCATCGTAAATCGTTTTCAAAGACTCTGTATCAAACAGCGAAGACACGGACGTTCCAGACCAGATATTCAAAATAGCCTGTGAAAATAGGGGGGCGGTGGGAACGATACGAATGTTTTCACAGGCCGTAACCTCTGGGGTCGGTTCGATAGAATCTGTAATAACAAGCGATTTCATTACTGAGTTGCCGATGCGTTCCACCGCTGGGCCCGACAAAACACCGTGCGTGATGTACGAATGCACCTCCACAGCGCCAGCGTCCATCAACACTTCCGCGGCTTTGCAAAGGGTGCCTGCGGTATCACAAATATCATCGACGATCAGACATGTCTGACCGGATACGTCACCGATAACCGTCATTTCAGCCACTTCGCCTGGATTGTTCCGGCGTTTGTCCACAATTGCCAAACCGCAGCCAATGCGTTGCGCCAAATCACGCGCCCGGGCAACGCCGCCGACATCCGGTGAAACAACGGTTACTTTGCTGAGATCAGGGAAGTGGTGCTGTACATCCAACGCAAAAATTGGGCTCGCATAAAGGTTGTCCACTGGAATATCAAAGAAGCCCTGGATTTGCGCCGCGTGCAAATCCATGGTCAGAACCCTTTCAATGCCGCCTTGGCTGATCATATTCGCAACCATCTTGGCTGAAATGGGCGTGCGGGCTTTGGTGCGACGGTCCTGACGTGCATATCCGAAATAGGGGATGACCGCAGTAATACGTTTGGCTGAAGATCGCTTCAGCGCATCAGCGATGATCAGAAGTTCCATCAAATTGTCATTGGCTGGGCGTGACGTCGGCTGAACGATGAACATGTCTTCGCCCCGAACGTTTTCGTAAACTTCAACGAAGACTTCGCCGTCATTAAACCGTTCAACCCGCGCATCAACCGGTTTGATTTTTTGACCCCGCGCCATGGACATGCGCCGGGCAATCCCTGTGGAAAGTGTCAGGTTTGCGTTGCCAGAAATAAGTTTTGGCTCGTCCATGAGTGGCATGTGCGTAAGTCCCCGGTCTTGGTTACGAAAGTGAGTCGCGTTTCGTTGACACCCCTTAACATGGGGCTACGGTTCCTCCCACTGCCCTTACAAAGAAAAGGCCCTTTAACATGCCCAAGCTGACCTACTATTTTGCGACGATCAGTCCTTATGTTTATCTTTCCGGCGATCGTTTGCGTCCCGTTGTGGAAAAACACGGATTGGACGTTGATTTCCGCCCCGTTGATTTAATGCAAGTCTTTGCCTCCACGGGTGGTGTACCCCCTGGGCAACGTCACGTCAGTCGGCAGGAATGGCGCCTCCAAGAACTGACACGGACAGCAAAAAAATTGACTATGGATTTCAATCTGAAACCTGCCCATTTCCCCACGAATATGGCACCGGCGTCTTATGCGTTTATTTCTGCAAAAAATCACGGGGATGGTGATTTGTTGGGGTTGTCTCATGCATTTACGCGGGCGTGCTGGGCAGAAGAACAAGACATTTCGCAGCCTGATGTCATTGCAGCCTGTCTGAAAGGCGCAGGCTTCGATCCTGCATTGATGGACAAAGATATGGCCGGATCAGCAGAAGAATATAGCCGCAATACTGAAAGTGCCGTGTCTGACGGGGTTTTTGGTGCGCCGTTTTTCATAACTGAAGATGATCAACGTTTCTGGGGCCAAGACCGGATTGTTGATTTGGATATGTACCTGTCTGGCGAACTATAGTGCCAAATCTAAATCTGTTGGGGGCCGGCGTGCGATATACTGTGCGTGGCGACGGCCCCCGCTGCATTTTTAGTCACTGCGCGTTGGCACATTCGGGAGTTTGGTTTCCCTTATTGAAGTCTTTAAGCTGCGAAGCGGTTTTGTGGGATCTTCCTGACCATGGCCGCAGTGATCCTTGTCCTGATGGCATTGATGTTCAGCGGTTTTCAGCAGACGTGATCAAATCTTTGGCCAATCAACCGGTTCATCTGGTGGGGCATTCCTTTGGTGGGACGGCCACATTGTTGGCGGCTTTGGAATTGGGCGAACGGGTTCAATCAATTACCTTGATTGAACCCGTGCAATTTTGTGCTGCCCAAGGATCGTCAGAATATCAGGAATATAGCACTGATTTTGAACCCTTTGTTCGTGCGTGGCAGCAAGGGGACCTGGAAAACGCGGCAAAATGCTTTGTGAATACCTGGGGCGGGCCGGGCGGTTGGGCGGTATTATCAGCGGAACAGCAAACCGCAATGTCGCAACAAATTCACGTTATTCCTGCACAGTCAGCGGCTTTGAACGAAGATATCAATGGCATCCTCGCTTCAGGAAGATTGGAGGCCCTTAGCCCGCCAGTGACTTTGATCGAAGGGTCCGAAAGTGCCCCGATCATAGGGGCGATCCACGATGTTTTGGAACGCCGATTGCCCAATGTGAAACGACGAGTGATCGAAGGGGCGGGCCATATGTCCCCGTTCACCCATATGTCCGCCGTTGCTGCCGCGATGCCAGGGGAGTTCAAGGGCTAATCCTGGCGCAGGATGCCCAGAAACCGATCCACATCTGCCTCGGTCGCGGACCAATCAGTAACCAATCGGGCCTCCAACATTTCTTCGGGGTCACCGGTCATTGGGTCACCGCCCATGACGTAATATGATGCACCCTTTTGCAGCAAACGGGCGTGCCGCGCACGTGGCCAGCGGGCAAATATGATGTTTGCTTGCGGCTCAAAATCCAATTCAACGCCGGAAATCTGTTTTAGGCCGCGTGCCATTTGCGCTGTTCGTTCATTAGCGCTTTCAGCCATATGGAGCCATAGATCCTCAGCCAGGTAACTTTGCATCTGGGCGGCTAAGAAGCGATGTTTTGAAAACAGATGGGCCCCACGCTTGCGGCGCAGTTCAAATTCCCAAGCGTGCTTAGGGTCAAAGAAGACCACGGCTTCCACGGCCATTAACCCGTTTTTGGTGCCGCCTACAGTCACGGCATCCACACCAGCCTTCCAAGTCATTTCCGCGGGTGTGCAGCCCAAACTGGCCATGGCATTGGCAAACCGCGCACCGTCCATATGTACAGGCAAGTTGTACTTGTGCGCCACGTCCGCAAGTGCTGCAATCTCATCCAAGGAATATACTGTGCCCTTTTCTGTTGCTTGCGTCAGCGATACGGGACCGCGTTGGGGGCCGTGCACGCCACGGGTTTCTTCACTCAGAATGGCGGATTCCAAATTGACGGGTGTCATTTTGGCGTCTTCACCATCCACCAATATCAACTTTGCGCCGCCCGAATAAAACTCAGGCGCATTGCATTCGTCTTCTTGGATATGAGCCTTCGGATGGCAAAAAATTCCTGACCACGGATCGGCCAGTGTCGCCAAGATCAGCGAATTTGCTGCTGTCCCAAGGCTGACAAAAAAGACTGCGGCATCGGGTGCTTCAAACGTTTGACGAATGTCTTCTACAGCCTGGGCCGTCAGATCGTCGGCGCCATAAGGAAGGGCATACCCTTCATTGGCCTTGGCCAAAGCTGCCAACACGTTGGGGTGTACTGGGCCAGTGTTGTCTGACGCAAAATTCATGACGCATCTCCGATGATATGGTTTTCCCAGTCTTCTTCATCCACTTCGAATTCCGGAATGGTCCAACCTTGGACAGAAATTCCCGCGTCGTGGACCGTTTGCGGTGTGCCAGTAAGCAATGGATGCCAATCAGGCAATGTGTCACCTTCGTGTAGACGTTTATATGCGCAAGTTTTGGGCAACCAGTACGCGTGTAAGGGCAGGGTGGCTGGGGTCATTTTGATGCATTCTGGCACGAATTGATGACGGATATCGTACTGCCCGCATCGGCAAGTTTCATCGTCTAACAGCCGGCATGCCACACGTGTTAAGGCCACGTGCCCTGTATCAGGATCTTCCAACTTGTTCAGGCAGCACCTGCCGCATCCATCACACAGGGCCTCCCATTCTTTGTCTGACATCTTGTTCATCGGAACGGTTTCCCAGAACCGTTTTCGCAATCCTTTGCGATTGATCACATCGTTCATAATGCGGCCAACAGATTGCGGGCTGTTTGGCAATCTTGATCCATTTGCGCGATGAGGGCGTCCAAACTGTCAAAGGTCTGTTCGCCACGCAAGAAATCAACCAATCCGACTGACAAGCTTTCGCCGTACAAATCGCCTTTGAAGTCGAAGATATATGTTTCGCAATTCGGAACATTGTCCCCAAACATTGGGCGAACACCAACTGAGGCCGCGCCATGATAGCTGCCGGCGTGTTTCCCAGTCAAAACGTCAATCACCACAGCGTAAACACCAAATGCAGGTGGGTGTAGTCCGGCAATAGACATGTTTGCTGTGGGAAAACCCAATTCCCGCCCGCGCTTTTCCCCGTGGATCACTGGGCCTTCAATACGGTGCCAATGCCCAAGCATCGCAGCAGCACGTCTGGGATCTGCGTCTGCCAGGGCTTGGCGGATATTGGTGGAACTGATGACAATATCGCCGTGTTGCTCAAGTTCGGCGACTTTCACTCCAAAACCCATTCGTTGCCCCATTTCCTTCAAGGTTTCTACGTTTCCTGCACGGCCTTTACCGAATTTGAAGTCAGCGCCGACAGTAATCATAGATGCGCCAACTGAGTCACACAGAATGTTTTTACAAAATTCTTCTGGTGAAAGTGCGGCAAGGGCGGCGTCAAAAGGTACTTCTACCAAGATATCTAGGTCTAGTTTTTCCAACCGATTTGCACGGGCATCCGCGTTCAGCAATCTGAATGGCGCTTGGGTTTGTCCCGTCATCTGTGCAAAGTACTCGCGGGGGTGTGGTTCAAATGTCAGAACACCGAACGGGGCCCCATTGGCCGCATTTTGGGTTTGATCCAAGACAGATTGATGGCCCAAATGCACACCATCAAAATTGCCGATGGCCAAAGCCGCACCGCGCGAATTCGCAGGAATTGGAAAAGATGAAAACCGTTGCATGGCCGTGACCTAGCCCGCCCTGTCGGGCGGGGCAAGCGGGTGTAGTTTAGTCGAATTTACGGGATGGGGCCAAAACGGTGGCTTCGCCCATCAGCACCTTTTTGCTGCCCACCAAACAGCGGGTGTCCAGCTTTACCCGACGCTTGGAAAAATCGATGTCCATCACTTCAACTTCAGCTGTGACCCGATCCCCCGGGCGAACAGGGGCCAAGAATTTTAGATTTTGGCCCAGGTAAACTGTACCATGGCCGGGCAACTGCTCTCCGATGACAGCGGAAATCAAACCGGCAGTCAGCATGCCGTGGGCAATACGCCCTTCGAAGATGGTGTCTTGGGCATATTCTTCGTCTAAATGCACTGGATTGTGGTCTGTCGAAACTTGCGCAAACAATTCAATATCTTCATCTGTCACCACCTTATTCAAGTGGCGCACCATGCCGATTTCCAAGTCTTCAATGCAGATCGTGCCACGTGGCATATTGTCGAGCATTTCGCACCTCTACGCAATTTTCATCACCATGGCAGGGCCTGGTTGAAATTTAATTACTTTGCGGGTGCAGAAATGCAAGGAAAATCAGCGTAAATACCCAATTGCCAGGGTAGGCGACATCATTTCAGCTTCCAAATGGGCCGTAAGCGCATCTGGATCGGGCTGTCTGTCCGTTTTGGTATCCGCTTTCGCCAGTCCGCCAGTGATGTACAGCGAATCGAGATCTTCGCCGATGGCACCACGCACATCGGTTATGATGCCGTCGCCAACGCACAAAATGCGATTGTCAGGGATTGAATGTCCTGCCGCCACCAATCGCTGGCGGGCCAGGTCATAAATCGGTGGATGCGGCTTCCCGAAATAGAGGCTTTCACCACCCATTTCAGTGTAAAGTTTTGCCAAAGCGCCTGCGCACCATTCCCGTTCTTCGCCGCGATCCACCACGATGTCGGGGTTCGCGCACAACAATTTCAACCCCTGCGTTTTGGCATACAAGAATTGTGCCCGCATTTCTTCTGGATCGGCTTTGGGGTCAAACGGCCCGCAACATACAATTCCTTCGGCTTCATCCAAAGGCACTTGTTGGATGTTCACGGGGTTGTCGATAATTGACAGCGGGTCAAAGAAACCTTGGTCATGTTCTTGGCCAATGAAGAAAACCTTTTCCCCCACCACGCCCCGAAACATAGCAGATCGCGCGCTGTCCCCGGACGTGGCGATCACGTCATAGGCATCTCCTGGCAAGCCCATGCGGTCCAATTGTTTGGCCACCAAATGGCGGGACCTTGGCGCGTTGGTCAACAACAGAACCACGCCGCCAGCAGCTTTGAAGGCTTGCATGGCTGACACGGCTTCGGGGAAAGGGGCCAGTCCGTTATGGACACACCCCCACAAATCCAAAAACAACGCATCATAGTTGGCGGCGATTTCGTCGATGCTTTCGATGATGCGTGTCATGGGTTCAGACTTTCAGGTTTGGAATGATCTGTTTTTTGCGGCTCATCACGCCGGGCAATACCACGGTGTCACCAGAAACGGCGGCATCAAAGGATTTTTCAGCAACGCTTTTTGTCAGTTCGTTCGGCACCAACATGGTGGCTTCTTCATTCAAGATATCAACAACAAACAAGAGAACCTGATCGACACCATCTTCTTTGGCAACGTCCGCCATGGATGCCATCAAGCTGTCCTTGCGGTCCAAAACCATTTTGGGTGCCGTGGTTTCCAAAACAGAAACGCGGAATTTTGTGTCGCCGACGCCGTATTCTTTGCTGTCCATACGCAACAGTTCTGCATCGGAAAACGCGGATACATCGGATTTAGCTTCGAACATTTCTGCGGCATAAGCTGCCAATTCAACGCCAAGATCTTTTGCCAAGTCATGGGCGATGGCTTTGTCTTCTTGCGTTGTTGTTGGAGACCGGAATTCCAAAGTGTCGGACAAGATGCACGACAGCATTGCGCCCTTCACGTTTTCAGGCATCTGGGCCATGTCTTTGCCGATCATCTTCCACATAATGGTGGCTGTGCAGGCAAGGGGTTCGATGCGGATGTCGATGGGGCCCTTTGTTTCTAACCCACCAACAAGTTTGTGGTGGTCAATAATGCCTTGGATGTCCGCATCGTTGATGTTTGCCGGCAATTCGGCAGGGTTGTTTGTGTCCACAATCACAACCGGTGCGTCGGCTTCCAGCCCATCAATGATTTCAGGTTTGTCCAAATTCCAGCGCTTCAGAACGAATGCTGCCTCTGTGTTTGGCTCCCCCAACAAAACGGGCTTGGCGGCTTGGCCTTTAATTTCGTTCAAATACCATGCCCAAATGATTGGGCTGCCCGTGCTGTCGGTGTCAGGGGATTTGTGGCCAAAAACTTGGATCATGGGGAAACTCCGAAAGCGTGTAATTTTCGCGGCCTTATAGGCCCGTCTGTTTGTGATGTCACGGGGCGATGATTGAACGTCGGCGGTGTTTTTCCTATGGATATGTCATGCGTGAAAGCGATCTTTATCCAGCCGTAAAGGCGCACTTCCAACGACAAGGCTTTGTCGTAAAGGGTGAGGTGGGCAAAGCCGATGTTGTGGCCATGCGCGATGGCGCCACCCCAGTTGTCATAGAATTGAAGTTGGGGTTC
Source organism: Planktomarina sp. (assembly GCA_020629775.1). Taxonomy (GTDB): domain Bacteria; phylum Pseudomonadota; class Alphaproteobacteria; order Rhodobacterales; family Rhodobacteraceae; genus Planktomarina. The sequence continues at coordinate 3,346 of JAHDCP010000075.1, read as the reverse complement.
ACCTTGGCGTTGTTGCATCAGGTGGTGGAACGGCTTGGCACCACCGAAGATGTCTATGTTGCGGTGCCCAGACCAAAGTCGCAAAAGGCGCTGCGGGCGAATATCAAATTGTGCCGTCGACTTGGGGTCGGGGTGATAACAGTTCGCGCGCGTGACGGTTTCTTAGAAGAACACTGTGCGCCTGGACCTTATGCCGCCCGTGTTTCCAAGAAAAAGGTTGCGGGTCTGAAGAAGGCATTTGATCGTTTGGAAGGGGACCCCAACGCTGGCGGTGCAACGCGGCATGGGATTGTTACCGGATACCGCCAAGATGCTTTGAAATGCGCCACTTATCTTGCGCATGCAGGTGCTGAAAAGGGGGCGATTGTCGCCAAAGCGACGGGTGTTCCGGTTGCCACAACAATCATGCGGGACAATCATTATGGTTGGTTCAAGAAGGTTGAAAAGGGCGTCTATGCGTTGACCAAAGCTGGCCAAAAAGGATTGGTCGATTGGGGTGATGCAGTCTGATTGTTAAGATGGGTTGGCCGCCACAGGGGCGTACGATCGTAACCAAGATGTCATTTGCCAACGAATTACGAAATCCCGCGTGACAGTCTTGAATTCGACACCGGCCAGGCCCGCGGCAGCACGGATCCGGGTTTCGTATTTGCCGATGCGGCCGTCGGTGTCCACCAAATAGATGACTGGTTTCTTGCCTGTTAGATGCGCCGCAAACAGCGCTTGTTGCACAGAATCCAGCGATGAACGTTTGTCCAAGCCAACTTCCACAACCGCGTCGTCCGTGGCGCAATCAATACGAACAGTATTCACATCATACCCAACAGAAAAAGGCAGCCGCACTTCCGGTTCGCCGCCCAACATCAGGCTGCAAATAATTGCTGAAAGATGTACCTCACCCATGGGGTTAAGATACGTTAACAAAAGGTTAATACAAGATGTCAGCCTTATAGTTCGAACAATTGAGGGTCGTGGCGCGACAAACGTTTTGCGCCATTGGCCGTCACTTCGACAGAATGCCCAACGCACATGGCGTGACCAGATTGGTCATCCATCAAGATCATGTGCAAAAAGAAAACTTGCCGTTCGCGCATGATGGTTGGGTTGCCCGAATAAAACATTGGGAAGTCTACCCAAATTGGATTGTAGATCGCGCCCATACCGTAGCCGCAAGCTTGCAAGCGCGCATGCCCAAACCCGGCTTTGTCAAAAACATCGGCGTGGGCGTCGTAAACTTCGGCCATGGGACGACCTGGTTTGATTGCAGCTTCGCAGGCTTCTAGGGCGGCCTTACAAACTGCGTTCATGTTGGCCTGTTCAGGGCTGGCTTTGCCAACGATCAAAGTCTGCATCATCGCAGCGTGGTACCTGGCAAAAGCGCCTGACCATTCGATTGTAAGTTGGTCTTGTGGATCAAGGTGCCGCCGCCCACTGGCGTATCTGCACAGGCGCGCCCGATCACCCGAGCCGATGATGAATTCGTTGCCGGCATAGTCGCCACCGCCTTTGAACACCGCCCCTTGCATTGCTGCCAGGATATCCCCTTCGAATGCCCCAGAATGCGTGGTTTCCAATGCTGCATCCAGTGCGTCATCTGAAAGTGCAGCCGCACGGCGGTGCATTTCCAATTCAGCTTCGGATTTGTCTTGGCGCAAATTGCGGATCAATCCATCGGACGGGACCAAGCGTGGCCCAAACTTATCTGCCACGGCCGCACCGTTTGCATATGTCAGGCCAACTGTTTGCCCCTCAAAGCCAAGTTTCCCGTGGTAACCCAAAGACTGCACCAGATCGAAAAGATAGGCGCTGGGGTCAACCCCTTCGGTATCGGGCCAAATGTGAATCGCAGCGTCAGGCAAGTTCGACGTTTGTTGCGCTTGGCGTAAATCAGGTGTCCTGGTAAGCAAGTTTATGCGCCCGTCTGCGCCCAGAACCATGGCTTGGAACAAAGCAAAACCAAAAGTGTCATAGCCGCAAAGCCAAAAGTGACTTTCAGGGGCAAACAAAAGAACAGCGTCCAATCCTTGGTTCGCGACCGCCCGGGCTGCCTTGGATTGCCTGGATTGATATTCAGTTGCTGAAAAAAACATGACGCGTCCGTAAGTTGTGCACGCAATCATTGCGGTCAGATCAAGTTTTCTGCAACATCTTTGGAAACCACATCCGAAAAGGACCCCAAATCATGCGCAAACTTTTGATGCTTCTTGTCTCCCATGGGGTGGTATTTGTGGTTGGGTTTGGGTTGGGCATCTATTTGTTGCCGATCCTGACAGCACCGCCGTCGCCCGAAGCGGCGGAATTGCAAGAAAGTGCGGCAAGCGCTTCGTTTTCAGCTGAACTAACGCGTGAATTGCGGGGCAGTGATTTCGGACATTGGGGCGAAGGCAAAATCAGCCTGTCACAAACCCAAATCATTCATGAAGGCCGATTGTCACCGGGACCTGACTATATAGTATATCTGGTCCCTGAATTCGCAGAACATGAAGATGAATTTGAACCACAAAAAGCGGCGTCGTTAAATGTGGGCCAGGTTAAATCCTTCAATGGATTTATTTTAGATTTGCCTGCTGGTGTTGATTTGACGAAATACACCACTGTTTTGATCTGGTGCGAAAGTTTTGGGGAATTCATTACGTCGGCCAAATTTCGCTAGGAAAAATCCAAGCCATTTGCTTGACTCACACCCCCGTGTTTCTTATCTGCCGTTCGTTATCACTCGCATGAGGTGAGTGCTAACGAAGAAACTTTGAGCTAACGAGGAGCTACAAAGATGGCATTTACTCCTTTGCATGACCGCGTACTGGTCGAGCGTACGGAAAGCGACGAAAAGACTGCTGGCGGTCTGATCATTCCTGACAGCGCGAAAGAAAAACCCGCTGAAGGCGTGGTTGTGGCAGTTGGCGCTGGCGCGCGCGACGACGATGGCGACCGCATCGCCATGGACGTTAAAGAAGGCGACAAAATCCTGTTCGGCAAATGGTCCGGCACGGAAATCACAGTCGACGGCAAAGAGCTGTTGATCATGAAAGAATCCGACATCATGGGCGTTCTGTCCTAAGGACGAACCCCGTCGCATTCTGAAAAAGAAATTCTGATAAGGAGCTAAACTATGGCTGCTAAAGACGTCAAATTCGACACCGACGCCCGCAATCGCATGCTGGCCGGTGTAAACATCCTGGCTGACGCTGTTAAAGTTACCCTGGGCCCCAAAGGCCGGAACGTTGTTCTGGACAAATCTTTCGGTGCACCGCGCATCACCAAAGACGGTGTATCGGTTGCCAAAGAAATCGAACTGGAAGACAAGTTCGAGAACATGGGCGCACAGATGGTGAAGGAAGTTGCTTCC
>JAHDCP010000074.1 GCA_020629775.1 Planktomarina sp. | reverse complement strand
TTATGATACATTTTTTGAACCAAAAAATGGCGCAGAGTTTCTGTGAAACTCTGTTTCAAAAAACCCGAGGTTTTTTGGGGGACCGGATATGACGGCAACATTTAACGAATTGGACGGTGCATCCGTCTTCATTACCGGGGGCGGGTCAGGCATTGGCGCAGCCATTACCGAAGCGTTCATGGCTCAAGGGGCCAAAGTGGCCTTTATCGGCCGATCAGATGCCAGCGCATTTGTGGCGGACATGGAAACCAAGCACGGCACCAAGCCGTTGTTTCTCCAAGGCGACATTACCGACACAGCCGCGTTGCAAGCCAGCATGAATAAAGCCGCCAGTGCCCACGGCCCCATCACAACGCTGATCAACAACGCCGCCAACGACAAACGCCACACCACCGAAGACGTGGACGATGCGTTTTGGGATTGGATGATTGCGGTGAATTTGAAGGCGTATTTCTTTGCCTGCCAGGCCGTTGCCCCCATGATGAAAGCCGCGGGCGGTGGGTCCATCATCAACTTTACATCCATCAGTTACATGATGGGCAACGCAGGTTACCCAATTTATACCGCCGCCAATTCGGGCATTAACGGGATGACCCGCAGCTTGGCCCGTGAATTTGGGCCGGACAAAATCCGCGTAAATGCGTTGGCCCCTGGTTGGGTTTTGACCCAAAAACAAATTGACCTGTGGGTCACCGAAGAAGGCTTGGCCGCACATGTGGACCGCCAGTGTTTGAAGGATACGTTGGCCCCTGAAGACATCAGCGGTGGGTGCCTGTTTTTGGCATCCGATCTATCAAAAATGATGACCGGGCAGGCCCTGGTGATTGATGGCGGCGTGGTGACAACAGGATGACTGTGGCGCCACATTGGATTGCCGTTGATTGGGGCACTTCGAACCTTCGCGCTTGGGCGATGGATCAAGACGGAACCGTATTGGACCAAGCCACTTCCCCCCAAGGCATGGCAACTTTGGCCCCTGCAGAATTTGAACCAGCACTGACAGCACTTATTGCAAGCTGGACCGTCGCATCAGACACGCAAATTGTGGCCTGCGGCATGGTGGGATCAAAGCAAGGCTGGGTAGAAGCCTCATACACATATGTGCCCTGCGCCCCGGCCCAAGGGTTGACCAAAGCCCCGACAACCGGCGGTCTTACCGTGCGCGTTATCGGCGGTGTGGCCCAAAAAAGTCCCGCCGACGTTATGCGCGGCGAAGAAACGCAAATCGCCGGCTTCTTGGCGTTAAACAAAGATTTTGATGGGGTGATTTGCCTGCCAGGCACCCACACCAAATGGGTCCACGTCAGCGCGGGCGAAATTGTCAGCTTTCAAACCTATATGACCGGGGAAATCTTTGGCCTGCTGTCGCAAAATTCTGTTTTGAAACATTCCGTCGGGGATGGTTTTGACGACACCGCCTTTGCCACAGCTGTGTCAGATGCATTGTCGCGCCCGCAAACGTTAGCGGCCAATTTGTTTGCAATCCGCGCAGCCGGGCTGGTGGGGGAAAACCCCAGCACCGTTGCAACAGCCCGCTTGTCTGGCTTGTTGATCGGGGCCGAACTCGCAGGCAGCCGCCCGTATTGGTTGGGCCAAAACGTAGCCATCATTGGCACCACCACCTTGGCGCGATTGTACAGCTTGGCGCTGCAAGACCAAGGCGTTCCCGTTGTGGAAACCGATGCCACGCGCATGACCCTGGAAGGGTTGAAAGCGGCGTGGGCCCAAACAAAGGAACCCGCATGACCCGGAACATCATCGCCATTTTACGCGGCGTTCAACCGTCTGAAGTGGAAGCCATTGCCGCCGCCATCTTGGATGCAGGCATCACCAAAATCGAAGTCCCGCTAAATTCGCCCGATCCCATGGACAGCATCACCACACTGGCATCTGCCTTTGGGGACCGCGCTTTGGTGGGGGCTGGCACGGTCTTGTCAATGGACCAGGTGAACAGCGTGCATGCTGCGGGCGGCAAATTGATCGTGTCCCCCAATGTTGATGTGGCGGTGATTGGCCGGACCGTTGAATTGGGCATGGAATCCTGGCCCGGGTTTTTCACCCCATCCGAAGGCTTTGCCGCCTTGAATGCTGGGGCCACCGGGTTGAAACTGTTCCCCGGTGACATGGCGGGCCCCGCGGGCATGAAGGCCATGCGGGCCGTGTTACCAATGGGCACAAAAGTCTATGCGGTGGGCGGTGCAGGTGCTGACAATTTTGCCCAATGGCGTGCCGCTTCCGCCGATGGGTTTGGCATTGGATCCGCGATTTATAAACCAGGAGATAGTGCGGATGTGGTAGCAGGCAAAGCGGCCGCCATCGTTGCCGCCTATGATGCGCTATGACGGCGGTCCATGACCCCCGCCAATGCGGCCTGGGCGAAGGCCCGCTTTGGCATCCGCTGCGCGAACAACTGTATTGGTTTGATATCAACAACCACCAACTTTTGACCCAAGGCGGTGTTTGGCAATTTGATGAATACGTCTCCGCAGCCGGTTGGGTGGATCGCGACACATTGTTGGTGGCGTCAGAGACGCAGCTGTTTACTTTGGATTTGGAAACGGGCGACCAAACCTATGTTGCGGCTTTGGAAGCTGAAAATGCAGTAACCCGGTCCAATGATGGCCGCGCCGATCCCCAAGGGGGCTTTTGGATCGGGACCATGGGCAAAAACGCCGAACCGGGTGCCGGTGCGATTTACCGATACTACCAGGGTCAGGTGCGCAAATTGGTGGCCGATGTCACCATTTCAAACGCCATCTGCTTTGCCCCAGATGGCAGCCGCGCCTATTACTGTGACACCCCCACTAAACAGATTATGACCGTGGCCTTAGATGCCGATGGCTGGCCCGCGGGTCCGGCCGCAAAAGCGGTGGATTTGACGGCCACAGGGGAAAACCCGGACGGCGCTGTGGTGGATGCGGACGGCAATATCTGGAACGCACAATGGGGATCGGGGCGCGTGGCGTGTTATGATCCGTCCGGAACATTCCTGCGCGCCGAAAATGTACCTGGGGTGCACACGACATGCCCTGCTTTTGGCGGGCCGGATATGACCACTTTATTCGTCACCAGCGCGACCCAAGCCCTGGACACCCCCGATGAACACCAAGGCCAAACCTTTGCCATTACTGATGTGACAAAAGGCCAAAAAGAACATCAGGTGATCCTATGAAACGTACCCTTGGCGTTTGTTATTATCCCGAACATTGGCCTGAAGATATGTGGGCCGATGACGCCGCCAAAATGGTGGAAACGGGTCTGTCCTGGGTGCGCATCGGGGAATTTGCCTGGTCGCGATATGAACCCGTGGAAGGCACATACGATTGGGGCTGGCTGGATCGCGCCATTGAAACCCTGGGCAATGCGGGTCTGAAAGTGATCCTGGGCACCCCTACCGCCACGCCCCCGCGATGGATGGCCACCAAATACCCCGACATGTTCGCCCACGACCAGGACGGCAAAGTGCGCGGCTTTGGATCACGCCGCCATTACTGTTTCAGCCACGATGCATACCGTGCAGAAAGCGTGCGCATCACGGAAATCATGGCCAAACGGTACGGCAAAAACACCCATGTAGCGGCCTGGCAAACAGACAATGAATATGATTGCCACGACACCGCCATCAGCTGGTCCCCCCATGCCCGCACGGCGTTCCAAGATTGGTGCGCCCAAAGATACCAATCCACCGACGCGTTGAACCGCGCCTGGGGGAACGTGTTCTGGTCCATGGAATACAACAGATTCGATGAAATCGAATTGCCAAACCTGACGGTCACGGAACCCAACCCAAGCCATTTGCTGGCGTTCCGGCGCTTCAGCTCTGACCAAGTGGTGCGCTTCAACCGGGTGCAGTGCGATGCCATCCGCCAGCACAGCACAGCCCCCATTATCCACAATTTCATGGGCCGGATCACCGCGTTTGATCACTTCGATTGCGGCGCGGACTTGGATATTTCCAGCTGGGATTCATACCCCATGGGGTTCTTGTTGGACAGGGTTGGCGCCACCGACGCGGACAAAGCCACATACCTGCGCCAGGGTGATCCAGATTTCCAAGCCTTTCACCACGATCTGTACCGCGCCACATCAAATGGGCGCTGGTGGATCATGGAACAACAGCCCGGCCCCGTGAACTGGGCCCCGTGGAACCCCGCCCCCCTGCCCGGCATGCCGCGCCTTTGGGCGTGGGAGGCTTTCGCCCATGGGGCCGAAACGGTGTGTTACTTCCGCTGGCGACAGGCGCCCTTTGCCCAAGAACAAATGCACGCGGGACTTATGCTGCCCGACAACACCGATGCACCGTGCCGCGCGGAAGCGGCCCAAGTGGCCACCGAATTGGCCCAAACCCCAGATGTCGGAACAGCCCAAGCGCCGGTGGCCCTGGTGTTCGATTACGACAGTGCATACGCCTGGGAAAGCCAACCGCAAGGCTGCGATTTTGATTACTTCCAACTGGTGTTCGATGCGTACAAAGCGTTGCGCCGGGCGGGCCTGTCGGTGGACGTGGTGCACAAATCTGTGGACCCCACACAATACAAACTTACGCTGGCCCCCGGTCTTTTGACCGTGCCGGAAAATCTGACCAAGGGCCGGGTCATCTTGGGCCCACGGGCGGGATTGAAAACCGAAGACTTGACCATCCCCGACACCCTTGGCCCCGATATTGCGGGCCTGTCCACCCGCGCCACTTATGTCGAAACCTTGCCCCCATTTGCCCCCATGGATGTGGCGGGCGGTGGGGCATTCATCAAGTGGCGTGAAAATCTGGAAACGGGCGATGCGGTGATCTTGTCCATGGACAATAACGCCCCGGCCATGGTGGCCAACGGCACCACCTTTTATCTGGCGGGCTGGCCCGATGCCACATTGTGGGACCGCATCATCGCAGACCAAGCCCATGCTTGTGGGTTGCAAACCTTGGCCTTGCCCGATGGGCTGCGCGTGCGCGACACCGACAGCCACCGTTTTTGGTTCAACTACGCACCCCATGACGTTACCTTTGACGGCATCACCCTGCCGCCAGCCGGTGTCCTGTGGAAGGAACGAACATGATTACGACATTCGGAAAAACGGCAGATGGCCGCCAAGTGGACATCGTGACCATCGGCAACGATCAGGTCACCGCAAAAATCTTAACCTTGGGTGCCATCATCAATGATGTGCGGCTGGCTGGGGTAGATTATTCCTTGACCCTGGGCTCGCCCGACGTGGCCCCGTACGAAGACAAGTTCAACAGTTTTGGCAGTTTCATGGGGCCTGTCATCAACCGCATCGCGGGGTGCAAAGCCACCATCGACGGCCAGGAATTTACTTTCGAAAAACACCACTCCGGCGATTTGACCCAGCATTCCGGCAGCACCGGCATGCAAAAACAGGTCTGGTCTGTGACTGACAACGGCGATGATTTTGTGGTGTTGTCTTTGGCCCTGACAGATGGTTTGGGCGGGTTCCCCGGCAACCGTGTGGTGACGGCCCGGTACGACATTCTGGGCAACGCCCTGCGGTTGACCGCCACTGCCACCACCGATGCCCCCACGTTGATGAACCCTGCCAACCATTCGTATTGGAACATGGACGGCACGCCAGGGTTTGCAGGCCACACCCTGACTGTGCATGCCGACCGGTTCACCGAACCGAACGAAGCGTTGATGCCCACGGGTCGCTTGGCCGATGTGGCGGGGTCCCCCTATGATTTCCGCGAAGGCAAAGTCTTGGCCGGGGACAACAGCCAATTTTTCGATTTGAATTTGGTGGTGTCTGACGCCCGCACCCAATTGCGGCCCGTGGCAAAACTGGTGGGCACCAGTGGCGTCGCGATGGAAATGTCCACCACCGAATGTGGCCTGCAAGTGTATGACTGCGGCACCATCAGCCGCCCGGACTTCCCCACCAACCATGGGCGCGGATACACGTTTTACGAAGGCGTTGCCTTGGAAGCGCAAAGTTGGCCGGGGGCCACCATGCACAGCCATTTCCCATCCATCGAATTGCGCCCCGGGGCGGATTATAAACAAGTGACCCAATGGGCGTTTTCGCGGGATTGATCCCACAGCCTCGTGGCAGGTTAACCTAAATTTAACGAAATCGCTAAAATCAGCGGAGTGCACCAGCCGTGCACGCCGTGTGTACAGCTTATGCACACCGTTCTTGCAGGGGTTAACGCCCCGAACGTTGCCCTGAACTGGCGCCGACACCCATGCCGCCCGCGTTGTTTTTGCCGTCGCTGATGGGGTTGGCAAAGCCGTCCACTTGGTGGAACATCGCCCCAAACTTTGACCCAAATGGGAAAGACACCGCCATGAAAGATATTGATGACCTGAAAGCCATGAACGCCCAAAATTTGTGGCACCCCATGGGCCATCCGGGCGAGTTGCAAAAGAACGCCCCCACCATCATTGATACTGCCGAAGGCGTGACCATCACTGATATTGACGGCCACACTGTGGTGGACGCTGTGGGCGGGTTGTGGTGCGCCAATCTGGGCTATTCCAACGACGTGGTAAAACAGGCGATTGCGGATCAGTTATTCAAGCTGCCCTACTATTCTGCCTTTGCGGGCACATCCAATGCGCAAGCCATCGAAGCCTCTGAAAACATTGTGAATTTCTTCAAAGAAGATGGGATGGCACGGGTGTTTTTCACCTCTGGCGGGTCGGATTCTGTGGACACCGCTTTGCGCCTGGCGCGCCAATATCACCGTTTGCGCGGGCAAACGGGGCGCACCAAATTTTTGAGCCTGAAAAAAGGGTACCACGGAACCCATTTCGGCGGTGCATCCGTCAATGGAAACAACCGCTTTCGCATCGGGTATGAACCTTTGTTGCCGGGCTGCTTCCATCTGCCGTCCCCTTATGGATACCGCAATCCGTTTAACGAATCCGATCCTGCAAAACTGGCGCAGTTGGTTGCACAGGCGATGGAAGACGAAATCGCCTTCCAAGACTCATCCACGATCGCTGCCTTCATCATGGAACCCATCCAAGGGGCTGGCGGCGTTATCGTCCCCGACGCGTCCTTAATGGGTCTTCTTAAAGACATCTGCACCCGCCACGGAATCCTCTTCATTGCCGACGAAGTCATCTGCGGCTTCGGCAGAACCGGCGATTGGTCCGGGTCCCGCCATTGGGGGGTGCAACCGGATATGATGACGGTGGCCAAGGGTGTTACATCCGCTTACTTCCCCGTAGGTGCTTGTTTATTCAACGAAAAAATCGCTGACGTTTTTGAAAGCGATCAATCTGGTGAAGCATCCATTTGGCACGGCTACACCTATTCGGCGCACCCGGTTGGGATGGCTGCGGTCAACGCTTGTTTGTCAGAAACCGTGAAGGCTGACCTAAAAACCAACGCGTCTGCGCGTGGCACCCAGTTGTTTGACGGCGTGCAAAAACTGATGGCCGAATTTGATATTATCGGCGATGTGCGCGGTGGGCACGGTTTGATGACGGGGATCGAATTGGTCAGCGATCGGGCGAACAAAACACCCCTGGACATGGCCACAATCAAGCGCATCCACAAAGCTACCTATGACGCTGGCACTATGGTTCGGATCGGCGGCAACAACCTGTTGATGTCCCCCCCACTGACCCTGACCGAAAGCGATGTGAACACAATTTTGGCCAGCATCAAAGCAGGGCTTGCAGTCGCTTAAACCGCTTTGCCCCACCATCCTATCAAGGGAGGTGGGGCAAGCAGTCGATCACAAAATGAAGTTGTCAGCCCCAAGATCGCTGATCTCCACAGATCGCACTAAAATTCGATCAATACCCCCGGAACCGGACAGATCCGAAAGGTCGATTTCGGTGGCCCATCCCAAATCATTAAAGCGCGCGCTAACTTCATTGAACGTCAGCCCATAGGCGCTGAGGTCAATCTGATCGATGCTTCCGCTGAAATCATGGATCATGTCTTGGCCATCGCCTTGTGTATAAATGAAAATGTCAGCGTCTGTATCTGACAGTCCCCCGCCGCCCCAAAGATGATCCGCGCCTTGCCCACCACTGACCGTATCTTGCCCATCACCGCCAAACAGGCGATCCGCGCCTACTCCGCCTTGCAATACGTCCGTGCCCTGACCACCATAAATGTTGTCCTCATCAGCACCGCCATCCAGGACATCATGGCCGTCCCCGCCAAAGATTTGGTCCGCGCCCTGCCCGCCAGTTACCAAATCCGCGCCTGCACCACCAAAGGCCCGATCTGCGCCTTCACCCCCATCGACCGTGTCATTCCCATCGTTCCCAAAAGACACATCATCGCCTGCACCTGCGTCTAAACGATCTTCGCCTTCTCCACCTTTCAGGAAATCTACGTCCAAACCGCCTGAGATTTCATCATCGCCAGCACCACCTTCAAGGTGGTCCAGGCCCGCACCACCAAACAAAAGGTCAGCTTCAAATCCACCAAAACCACGATCATCACCGTCCCCTAGATCAAGACTGTCAGATCCGACACCGCCATAGACTGTGTCGATTCCGGCCCCAGCAGCCAACCCATCATCGCCCTGTGCGCCCAAAAGGAAATCATTGCCTTCGCCGCCGTACAGCGTGTCATTTCCAGCGCCTGCTTCAAGATGATCTTCACCAAGACCGCCATCGACAAAATCGTCGCCGTTGCCTGCGAAAACCTTGTCACGATCCGTCCCACCATCCACATAGTCCGCGCCCGTTCCGGCGTGGATCAGATCAGCACCGGCACCGCCGTAGATGGCATCATCGCCATCCGCGCCGCGAAGACTGTCACCGGCACCAACGTTGGAAGTGATCGAAAAGTCGTAGACCACAAGGGCATCATCGGCAGGGATGGGGTTAAAGGTAAGCGTTGCCCGTGGATCGATGGCCCCATCATTTTGGGAAACCCGGGTCGTGTCAGCCACATAATCGAGATATGCTACACCACTTTCTGGGTCAGTTTCGACACGGTAAATGCCTGATCCATCTGGTGTTGTATCATCAAAGTCATGGTCCCCGCGGTTTAGAACCACAAACAAGTCGCCTTGCGCATCAATAAAGGCGGCACCGAAATCACCAGCGGCCACACCGTTGTGCATTACACCATCCACCAACGTGCCACTGACTTGTGTATAAGACACCGCGACATCCCCACCGTCGGCCACGGCTGAGATATCAATCTGCACAATCCGTGCAGGATAGCCGTCCACTGACGCGGCTTGAATACCGAAGAAACTCTGATTGCTGGCGTCAAATGCCACATCAAAGACCGCGCCTTGGAAAACATCTGATTCAATTGGAACCACCGTTTCATGCACGCGGCCGTCCGCATCAATTTGGTCAACGTCCAAGATGACCAACGAATCCAAGGATGCCCCAACCGCCCAAAGATTGCCCTGATCATCAAAATCGCCAGCGTATTCAATCTGGGTGGTTTCACCAACACGGAACGCATCTCCGTTACCATCAAACGCGATCAGATCACCTGGCTCCACCACCATGCCAGTCGCGTCCATCCCAGAGGCGGTGGATAGGGCATAAATCAAATTGTCTTGGGTATTATATCCGGCGGCATTGCTGGAAAATCCAGGGTCAACACCAACGTCCTCCAAGGTTTGTGTGGCAGGGTTATATACCTCTAGCTGCCCCCTGTTCACCTGATAGACATGGCTTTGGCCAGGGGCAAAACTGGCAACTTCCACAGGGCCATCGGCGGTTTCCAGAGTTGCAGAGATGGTGGCAATGAAACCCGTTGTGTCGACGCTGCCATCAGATTGTGTCGGCGTGACACGAATTTCCAAAACACCTTGCGTTCCATCGGCGATAAAATCCGCAGATATGGTGTTTGGAACAGCACCGTTCACACTCAAGGTTTCTACGATCGTACCGTTCCAAATGACATCAACAGTCCCGGAAACAAAACCGGCACCCAAATTTGCAGCGGCATCGAAGGTCAAATTGTAGGACTGGCCATCCGTTGTAGACAAGGTTTGCTGGATACCAAATTCACCAGGTGCATCACCTGAAACCTGCGTCCAGTCATCCCCTTGGGCCATTGTTTCAAATGTTGTGATTGGATCCGCAGTCACCATTACATCTGACGCGTTGTCGCCATACAGAGTATCGTTTCCCGATCCCGCGTTCAGAATATCTGCGCCAGCACCCCCAATTCCCAGGTCATTGCCTTCTTCGAAATTCAAAGTGTCCGCGCCATCGCCACCATACAGCGTGTCAGCACCACGCCCTCCATTTAAGGTGTCCTGACCTGCACCGCCAGACAAGGTATCGCTGCCGCGATTGCCCAACAACACATCGTCGCCTTGTCCACCAACAAGTGAATCGTCTGATTCATCCAACACGACGCCAGGTTCAGGTGTTTCCACCAGTTCCCCATTATAGACCCACTGATGGTTCACAAAGCTCCATTCATCGCCAGCACCGCCGCCAACAAGCAGGTCGTCACCGTCGTTTCCCACCAAGGTATCTGCGCCGTCCAATCCTTCCAGAACATCGTTGCCATCGTCCCCGACTTGGATCGACAAGAAAGCGAAAGCTTCTGATCCTACATCCGCTGTCAGGGTGGTGTTTTCTATATTTGGTAGATCAGGATCAGCGTTAAACTGAACATTAATAAGGTTGTTTGAATAATCTAAATCGGCAATTGCTGCGTTTGCCGTGGTGGTAACGACAACATTTCCGGAAAGATCCACGACATCATCGTTGTTGGCACGATAGGCCAAGCCAAGCACATCGTTTGGCCGTTCCACCAAAAGCAGGTCTTCAAAATCTGTGTCCGGCCAATGAAGCGAGGACACCGCGCCCAATGCTATGGCATCGCCTGCCACCATATCGATAGTGCTGCCACCATCAGACGCAGTTGTGATCATATCCACTGACTTGATGCTTTGGGTCGCCCCGTCGATTATAATGGCCAAGAACGCCAGATCCACCAGTGCATCCCCATCGCCAATGGACAAAGTCCATTCTGTATCGGCCCAAGCCCCGATTAGTCCTGAATTGGGGGCAAGCGCATCTGATGAATCTGCCATCAACCAAGCATCGCTGCCCAGCCCCAACAGATGGTCATTCCCTTGAAGTCCTTCCAGCACGCGCGCACCGTTCAGTGAAAAATCTGGCATTCCCAACTCCTCTGTTGGGGTTGGGATAGCCCCAAAGTCTTGAGAAACCGTTGCAGCCTGCCCATCCGATCATCGGAAAAGTGTAAAATGCTTCTTAAAAATTCTGCCCGCTTTAAAGCCGCAGAAACGCCCCCCATGGGACATCACACCTGGCGTTACTGGCCAAATTCGATTGGGGATCGGCTTGAGTTTCTTTTCTTTCAACGGCACTTTTGCCACCGGCCTGGACCCGGGTCCGTTGCCGACGGCACGATTATTCAATGATAACGGACAGTTGCGGTTGGTTTCTGAATCCGGCGCAGGGCAGGCCCGTTGGCAGTTGGGAAGCGGACTGCCCAGCCCAACATCGGATGGGGCCATCGGCGGGCTTGGCCCCACCATTGGTTTTGCGGGGCAAGACCTTCGTTTCGCATCAGTCGATTTGAATTGCATTTTGCAACAGCAATCCAGCCAATCCACCACGGTTTTCGAAGGATCAAGCGGGCTTTATGCAGACAGTTTTCAAGCCCTGTCTTTTGAAGACAACGGTTCCACCTTTTTGGTTTTGGCGGATCAAACCGGGGCCGGACTTGCCACCTATACCCAAAATGGCCAGGGCGGTTTTGACCAGATTGATTTCGAAGATTCCGTCCAAAGCACGCAGCTGAATCAAATCACCGGAATCGCCCACACCCAAGTGGACGGCGACAATTATGTCGTGGCGGTATCTGCCCAGGAAAATGCGGTGGCTGTATTTGAAATGGATGGCCAAGGGCAGATGTCACCCATCACGATCATTGGGGCCGACCAGTATTTGCCCATCAGCAACCCCCAAGATGTCGATATCATATCAGTGGGCGGTGCACAGTTTGTCGTGGTGGCCAGTGCGGGAAGTGACAGCCTGACGGTGTTCGAATTGGAAGCGGGCGGCATTTTGACCCCCATTGACCAAGTGATGGACACATTGAACACGCGCTTCCAAGGGGCAGATCAGCTGGAAACCTTTGAGTTCGACGGGCGCGCTTTCATTCTGACCAGCGGGCAAGACAGCGGCATTTCCCTGTTCACCTTGATGCCCAATGGCCGGATCATTCATCTGGAAACATTGGTGGATTCAGTGGATATGCCCATCGCCAATATCGCCGATATGGAAGTGATCATCATGGGCAATGATGTAAGGCTTTTTGTTGTCGGCGGGTCGGAAACGGGCATTGGCCAAATCACCTTAAATTTGGGGAACACAGGTCACGTTCGCGTTGTCACAGGGGATGGCCATCGCGCGACCCATGACGTGGATTATTTGGTGGCCAGCACGGGCGGTGACAAGCTGGAAGGTCGCAATTCCGGTGACATTTTGATGGACAGCACTGGCGGGGACACATTGTACGGAGGTTGGGGGGCGGATCTTTTTGTCCTTACGGCAGATGGGCAAAGCGACACGGTCATGGATTTTCAACCTGGCGCAGATTCATTGGATTTTTCCGATTGGGGCTTTTATCGATCTCCGGATCAGCTCTCCATCACAAGCACGGCCACCGGGGCGGTCATCGAATTTGGCCAAGAACGCTTGGTGGTAAATTCAATGCGCGGCCACGAACTTGGGGCTGCTGATTTCGGTTTTGCCGAAACCAACAATGCCAGTCATGTGGATTTGTCCTGGGTGGGAAGCGCCGAAACTTTTGAACCAGAACCAGAACCAGAGCCAGAACCAGAACCAGAACCAGAACCAGAACCAGAACCAGAAC
>JAHDCP010000073.1:9664-12839 GCA_020629775.1 Planktomarina sp. | reverse complement strand
ACGCGTGTTTATACGTGTGTGTGATTGGTGGCGGCGCGACGGGGACAAACTGGCGGAAAATTGGGTTTTTGTTGATATACCAGATGTGTTGTTGCAACTGGGGTATGATGTTTTCAAGGAGATCGCGACATGAAAGGCAGCCGCCCCGAACAAGCCGTTCTGACCAAAGACACAGACATGTCCAAGACCGAAGAAACCCGCGCGGTGATCGAAGGGATGGTGGACGGTTTGAATGACCACCGCATCGTGGACATCGGTGAATTCTTTTCTGAAGGGTTCCGCTGGATGGGCAACACGGGGTGTGGCACCAAAACCGGCTTGCGTGAGTTTCAAGACAATTGGCAAAAGCCATTTCAAGCGGCGTTCCATGACAAAACCTGTATCGATGAAGCCCGTCTTTACATGGGCGAATGGGCCGCTGCCTTTGGTCGCCAAGAAGCCACCCATGGCGGCGATTTTATGGGCGTGAAGGCCAGCGGAAAACGTATTGAAATCCGGTATATGGATTTCTGGAAAGTCGTGGATGGTAAGATCGTGGACAACTACGTGATGGTGGATTTTCCCCATGTCCTGGCCCAATTGGGGGTGGATGTGTTTGGCGGTGAAGGCTGGGAAGCTTATGATCGGGGCGATATAATCCCGCCCAGCCCATAATGGCGGACAAAGCAACATCCGCCGATGTGGCCGCCCGCGCAGGGGTGTCACGATCGGCTGTCAGCCGGGTGTTCACGCCCGGCGCATCCGCCAGCCAAGCCACGGTGGACAAGGTCAAAGCCGCCGCCGAAGAACTGGGGTATCGCCCCAACGCGCTGGCCCGTGGATTATTGACTGGGCGCACCCGGATCATCGGTCTGGTGGTGGCGTATCTGGACAACCAGTTTTACCCCCAAGCGGTGGAACAGATGTCCGTTTCTTTGCAAGAACAGGGCTATCACGTTTTGATGTTCATGGTGGGCAATACCGCCGCCAACGTGGAAGACGTGACGCGCAGTTTGCTGGATTATCAGGTGGAAGGATTGGTCTTGGCATCGGTTGCCTTGTCGTCCGATCTGGCCAAACAATGCCGCGATATGGGCATCCCGGTGGTTCTGTTTAACCGCGACCAAGGCCCGGAAGGGGGCTGCGCTGTGGTGTCCGACAATTTCGCCGGGGGGCGTTTGGCGGCCCAGGCTTTGTTGGACCGCGGTGCCCAGAAAATCGGGTATATCGCGGGTTGGGAAGGGGCATCCACCCAACGCCAACGCGAAGCGGGCTTTATGGCCGGGCTGCGGGATGCGGGACGTGGGCTGCATGCCCGTGAAGTGGGGGATTTCAAAGACGCCGCCGCCAAAGACGCGGCCCGGCGTATGTTCACTGGCCCAGATCGGCCCGATGCCGTGTTTGTGTGCAACGACCACATGGCCCTGTCTGTTTTGGACGTGTTGCGGTTTGAGTTGGGCTTGTCTGTCCCTGAAGATGTGGCTTTGGTGGGATTTGATGATGTGCCTGCCGCGTCATGGCCTGCCTATGACATGACAACTGTGGCCCAAGATACCAAAGCGATGGTGGCCGCCACTGTAGATCGATTGATCACCATGATCACCACACCCCTGGACCAACCGTCGGTGCAGGTGCCAGTGAAATTGATTGTCCGAAAAACGGCCTAACCGTCAGCCCAGTGCCAGTCGCAAAACACCGATTGCGGCCAACGCGATCAACAGACACAGGCAGAACGGTTTGTAATATCGTTCCCATTTGGGAACAAAACACATGCGGCCAACGATAACACCGATGGCACAAGGCACGGCGAAGACCAAACCACGCGTGAACGCTTGGGCATCCAAGGTTCCGATAATTAAATGCGTGAAAAACGAGATACCCCCAGACACCATAAGATACAGCACCAGCGATGCCCGCATGCGCCCGGCGGCGATGTCTTGGGCCAACACATACAGCGCCACCACCATGCCACCGGCCCCAGAAACACCGGTGGTGATTCCTGATGCGATGCCGCTGATGGCCAGGCCGGCATTGGTAGCCAAAAAGGCCAATCGAACCCGGGCCAATTGGGCCACTGCCAGAACGATTATCACGGCCAGGGCGATCAGGCGCGAAGCGTCGGCGGAAATGGACAGCGTCAACCAAAGCCCCAAAGGCAAGCCCAGTGCCGACCCTACTGCAAGGCCAAAGGAAATGCGTTTGTCGGCCTGGGCAAATCCCTGGCGGATCATCAGCAAAGAAGCGGTCAGTTCCAGGATCAACAGCATGGGGATCAGCTGTGCGGGCGCGATAATCAATGCCGCTGCAGCCATCACCACGGCAGACAATCCAAAGCCAGAAAACCCGCGAATGACCCCAGCGGTAAAGCAAATCGCCCCCAGCAAAAGGGCGTGATCCAGCCCCAAATTCAAGGCGTCTGTCATCCCAACAATTCCTTGGCCAACAGGGAAATCCCGGCGGGAATTTTCTTCGCTGGAATGGACGAATATGCCAAGCGATAGAAGTTCTTAGGGGCGTCTTCCCCGATGAAGAAAGGATTACCAGCTTCGATCAGAACGCCTTGTTCGCGCAAATTTTCTTGGGCCACTTTGGTGTCAACTCCATCGGGTGCACGCATCCAAAAACTGCTGCCGCCAATGGCGCCGCTGGCCGCGACTTCTAAGCCTTCTTTTGCCAAAGCATCCGCCATCACGCCGCGCCGTTCGTGCAGCGCTTCACCCATGCGGCGGATCAGTGCGTCGTAGTGGCCAAGGGACAGGAAATAGGCTGCGGTGCGTTGGACGTGGCCGGGGGCGTGGCGCAAGACTGTGCTGCGCAATGCGCGGGCTTCGCGGATAAAAGGGCGCGACCCCACCATGTAGCCCAGGCGCAAGCCTGGGAACAAAGATTTGGAAAAGCTGCCGACGTAAATCACCCGCCCATCCCGGTCCAACGACTTGAGCGCCGGAGATGGGGTTTTCATGTGCGACATTTCAAATTCGTAATCGTCTTCTACAATCAAAAAGTCATCTTCAGAAGCTTTCTTCAGCAAGGCTTTGCGGCGATCCACGGGCATGGTCGTCGTCGTTGGGCATTGGTGGGACGGGGTGGCAAACACCACATCCACGTCATCCGGCAACCCTTCTGGGGGCAAGCCCATGCCATCCACATCCACTGGGTGAATGTGGCAGCGTGATTGGGTTAAGATATCCAACAA
>JAHDCP010000073.1:1317-9564 GCA_020629775.1 Planktomarina sp. | reverse complement strand
TACTGGCGCCAATTGTGGGGCTTGCGCAGGTTTGCACCGCCCGAAAACCGATGGGTGATGGCCCGGGACCAGTCCACTTTGTCTTCGCGTCGGGTGACAGGGAAGCGCGGTGTTTGGGGCGCGCGTTCAGAAATGAAATACCCCGATCGGCCTTGGCTGGCCAAATAATCATCGGCCACCAATTCGGTATAGGCCAAGGTCACGGTGATGCGGCTGACCCCCAAATGCGCCGCCAGTTTGCGGCTGCTGGGCAGCTTTTCCCCAGGTTGAAACCGCCCTGACAAAATCGCCTCAGCCACCAGCTGCTGGATCTGGTTTTGAAGCGTGCCTTCGGCATCAGGCGGCAGGAAAAAGGTTTCCACGGGGATCGGCATTTTGGATATAAATCGCTTTTAGGTCTGGACTTATATCTTCGTTAGACTGTGGCGGCCGTTGGGGCAATACATCTATGTCAAGCGGGGCACCGCGCGGTGGGTTAAACCTTTGCCCAGAATTGAACCGCACTACCCGTACACGGGGCGTGCACATGGGTTTGATGCCTTTAATGGTCAATGCCGGAAAATAAAGTTGAGAAATACTTGGGATCTTGGGGGCGGTGGGTTTCACCTTATTTCCCGCCAGCGCCGCCAACCTCTTCGACCCCTTCAATATCCACCAATTGCCAGGGCATGTCTGGTTGGCGAAACAGGCGTTTGCCTTGGCGCGGGTAATCGCCCACGTCGTGGGCCAAGCGTTGGCCCATCACCAGGCAGCGAAACACATCTGTCCCCGTGTTCACGATCGTATGGGCCAACCCACCGGCACGATACCCGATGAAATCCCCGGGGCCGATTTCAAAATCTTCATCCCCGATGGTGGCAGTGGCTGTACCGTCCAGGACATAAACTGCTTCGTCTTCGTAGTAGTGCAGGTGGTATTCGGTGGTCTCTCGCCCCGGTTCCACTTCAATCAAATGCACGCCCATGCCCGTCAGGCCCGTTGCATCGCCCAAGGATTTGTTGATGCGCTGGGCATTGGGGTTGCGAAAATGGGTTTTGGCTGTGCCCGCCATGGCGGCGATATCGGCGGCTTTGAGAAGGTATTCGGACATGGGGGGCCTTTCGGAAGGTACGTATTGGTGGGTTGCACCTAACCTACACCCCGTGGCGCAAACAAAAAGGGCCGAAGCAATGCCCCGGCCCGCATGGTGGGTGAAACCCACCGTTGGTCACATTGGTTTACCCAAACACGGCCGTCAGTGCCGCGTCGATCCCATCGGTGATGGCATCAATGTCGTCTTCCGTGGCGATCAGGGCAGGGGACAGGCACAGGGTGTTGTTGAACCCTGGGAAACTGCGATTGGTGGCGCCGATGATCAGGCCTTGGCCCATGCAGTGTTTCAGCACCGCGCCCACATCCGCTTCGTCTGCGGGTTCGCGGGTGTCACGGTCTTTCACCAGTTCCGCGCCGCAGAACAGGCCCTTGCCGCGGACTTGGCCGATGCAATCGTGCTTTTCTGCCAGTTTATTGAGGTTCGCCATCAACTGTTCGCCCCGGGCGATGCAGTTTTCCAGCAGGTTTTCATCCTCAATAATGCGCATGTTTTCCAAAGCGGCCGCCGGGCCTGCTGTGCAGCCCCCGAAGGTGGAAATGTCGCGGAAGTAACCCAGCTGATCCGTGTCATCTTTGAACATCTCAAAGACTTCTTCGGTGGTGACGGTCAGCGAAATCGCGGCATAGCCGGAGGCAACACCTTTGGCCATGGTCACGATGTCAGGCTTGATATCGTAGTGCTGGTATCCGAACCACGTGCCCGTGCGGCCCAAGCCGCAAACCACTTCATCAATCATCAACAAGACGTCGTACTTTTTGCAGATTTCTTGAACCCGCGGCCAGTAATCCGCTGGCGGCACGATTACGCCGCCACCGGCAGTGATGGGTTCCAAGATCAGGCCGCCCACGGTTTCTGGACCTTCGCGCAAGATCACGTCTTCAATGGCGTTGGCTGCGCGCAGGCCGTAAGTTTCGCCCTGGCCCAGATTGTCTTGCAGGGGTTCACGGTATTCCAGGCAATGCGGCACGGAAATGAATCCTTCGGGGAAGGGACCATATTGCGCGTTGCGTTGGTGGTGGCCACCGGCCGCCATGGTGGCGATGGTGGTGCCGTGATAATCACGTTCGCGGAACAGGATTTTGTTTTTCACCCCGCCGTATTTCTTGTGGGCGATCTGGCGGATCATTTTGAAGCCCTTTTCGTTGGCTTCGGACCCAGAGTTGGAAAAGTAAACGCGGGACATGCCGGGCATTTTTTCGATCAGGCGCTGGGCAAAGTTGGCCGCAGGGATCGTGCCAGCTGCACCCGCAAAGTAGTTCATTTTGAGGATTTGGTCGCGCACGGCATCTGCCATGCTTTCGCGGCCATAGCCAACGTTCACGGTCCAAACACCGCCAGACACGGCGTCCAGGTGTTCTTTGCCCGCTTGGTTCCAAACGCGCATGCCCTTGCCTTCAACGATGATGTTGGGGTCCACGGTTTCAAACATTTTGTGTTGTACAAGGTGATGCCAAACGTGGGCCTTATCGTTAGCCACAACTTCTGACAGATCATTTTGAAGTGCGCCGTCCATGGCGGTCTCCTTTCGCGTGTGGGCCCACAATCGGGGCGAGAATTCGATAAGATACCAGCGCAGAAATGTACTGAGTCCAATAGGGCCAGTTTGTTGCTAATTTTATAGCCAAAATGAGAAGACGTTTGCCGAATCTTTCATCACTGGCGCAGGCTGTTGCACAATGCGGTCCGAAGCGCCGTTTTTGGGGTGGTTCTATTACCCTGGCTGTGGTTCGGTGCATCATTGAAGGGGATGATTGTCTGCAAGGACAAAGTGACCCCTCGTGTGTCTGGCGCTGGAAACAGTGCCGCAATAGGGAGAATATGAATGACACTGAAATCAAAACTGATGACAGCTGCTGCCGGTATCGCCATGTTGGCTGGTACAGCAAATGCTGGCGGCCACGGCGAACTGAACGTTGCGTACTTCCTGGAATGGCCAATGCCTTTCCAAGCTGCAAAAGTTGCAGGCGCTTATGACGAAGCTCTGGGCATGAAGGTGAACTGGGTTGCTTTCGACACAGGTACAGCAATGTCCGCTGCCATGGCATCCGGCGACATCGACATCTCCGTATCGCAAGGCATCCCGCCTTTCGTTGTGGCAGCATCTGCTGGTCAAGACTTGCAAGTTATCGACGTTGCCGTGTCTTACGCTGACAACGACAACTGCGTTGTTCGTTCCGACCTGGAAATCGACAAAGATTCTGCTGGCGAACTGGCTGGCAAAAAAGTTGCCGTTCCACTGGGCACAGCCGCGCACTACGGCTTCTTGAAGCAAATGAGCCACTTCGGCGTTGACCTGGCTTCTTTGGAAGTTGTGGACATGGCCCCTGCAGAAGGTGCAGCAGCACTGGCACAAGGTTCCATCGACATGGCTTGTGGTTGGGGTGGCGCGCTGCGCCGCATGAAAGAGTCTGGCAACATTCTGTTGACTGGCGCTGAAAAAATGGAACTGGGCATCTTGGTATTCGACGCCACGACAGCTCCTGCTGGTTTCGTCGCCGAAAACAGCGAAGTTGTTGCAAAGTTCTTGGCTGTAACAGCCAAAGCCAACGCTGACTGGGCTGACGGCAACCCAGCAGAAATGCTGGCTGCAATCGCCAAAGACGCTGGTATGAGCGAAGAAGACGCAGCATCCTCGCTGTCGACTTTCGTTTTCCCAACGATCGAAGAGCAAATGTCTGAAGCATGGTTGGGCGGCACAGCTCAAGAATTCATGAAAGGCGTTGCAAACGTCTTCGTTGAAGCGGGTTCCATCCCATCAGCAAACGACAGCTACGACGGCAACGTTGAAACAGGTCCATTGGCAGCCGCTGGCGCAATGTAATCTGGCTTAGCCTTCGTTTGGCGGCCTCGTGTTTCACGGGGCCGCCATTTTTTTAAATAATACAGTTTTGATGGGGGAACTGGCGTGTCAGGCCTATTAATCGACAATATATCAATGCGCTTTGACCTGCCCAATGGCGGATCAGTCCAAGCATTGAAGAACGTGACGTTGGATATCAAATCCGGCGAATTGATGAGCGTTCTTGGCCCATCGGGCTGCGGTAAAACAACCTTACTGAACATTGTGGCGGGCTTTTTGGCCCCGACCGAAGGCGGCATCGTTTTGAATGACGAACAAGTGCATGGCCCTGGTGCCGAACGCGGTATGGTGTTCCAACAGGGTGCCCTGTTTGAATGGATGTCTGTGCGCGATAACGTGTTATTCGGCCCGGATATGTCCAAAACACCCCGGTCAGAAAGCGGGCCCCGTGCGGACCACTTGTTGGAAGTTGTGGGGCTGCAGGACTTTAAAGAAAAGATGATCTACGAATTGTCTGGTGGTATGCAGCAACGTGTGGCTTTGGCCCGTTGTCTTGCCAACGACCCAGACGTGATCTTGATGGACGAACCTTTGGGGGCCTTGGACGCGTTGACGCGTGAAAAGATGCAGTCATTGGTTTTGGACCTGTGGAAAGAAACGGGTAAAACCATCATCTTGATCACCCACTCTGTTGAAGAAGCTTTGTTGTTGGGCGAACGCCTGTTGGTTATGGCCCCACGCCCCGGCCGTATCCATAAAGAATACCGCCTGCCGTTCGCGGAATTGGGTGTCGGTGCTGATTTGCGTGAAGTGAAAAAGCACAAAGATTACGCCCCAACCCGCGAAGAAATCCTGACCATGATTTGGGAAATGGAAGAAGAGATTATGGGCCGCGCAGAAGGAGCAGGATCATGATGCCGATGGTTATTGGAGATCTGGCGAACGCCACCGTAGACGTGATCATTTCCGTTTTGTGGTCCTTGCCGTACTTGGCCGTCTATATCGGTTTGATCTTGGGTTTCATGTTTCTTTGGAACCTTATCAAAAAGGGTCTGACGCCGAAATCCGGGTACAATTCACTTAAGACAGTGACGTTCGGCGATGAAAGCACCGTAGTGTCCAACACTGCGGCGTCCATCATTTCTGTCGTGCTGATCTTTGTCTTGTGGGGGGCCTTTACAGGGTCGTCCCTATTGCCGCGCTTTATGCACATGCCAGGTGCGTTCAACGGCACCGGCAGCTTCACCTATACGGTGGAAGACGCCAACGGGATTCGCGACGATGCAGAAGTCTCTGTTGTGGTTCACGGTGCGGGTGAAAAACCATCTGCGGAAGCCGTGGATGGGGGCGAAGGCGTTGCCAAGAACGACACAATGGTGGTGCAAGCGTACCGATCCAAACTGTTGTTGTGGGACAAAAACGATGAAGTGAACCGCAAAGGCGGGGCAAAAATCGTGGCCATCAACGGGGAAGCCGTGTCAACGGGTGGCGAAGTCTTCACCAATTTTGCCCGTGTGGCTGTTACCGACAAGGGCACGCTGAACGTTGAACCCAACACAGGTTGGCAGATGGAAAGCATCTGGCTGCCTGCGCCAGAACAAGTGTGGCGCCAGCTGGTGACAATTGCGACCGACGGTTACCAAAACGTGACCTTGGCAGAACACCTGGGCTTCTCGCTTTGGCGGGTTGTTGTGGGCTTCTTGTTGGGCGCGATCGTGGGCATTCCGTTGGGGTATGCCATGGGCTTGTCCGATTGGTTCCGGGGTTGGTTTGATCCTATCGTGGAATTCATGCGACCCGTACCGCCACTGGCGTTGATCCCCTTGGTGATCATTTGGTTCGGCATCGGCGAAACCGGCAAAGTAATCCTGCTGTTCTTAGCGGCCTTGTGGATCATGGCCATTGCGGCCCGGTCCGGTGTGTCTGGTGTAAACATCACCAAAATTCACGCAGCGTATTCTTTGGGTGCCAGCAAGTGGCAAATTCTGCGCCGGGTCATCGTTCCAAATTCCTTGCCTGAAATCTTTACGGGGGCCCGCGTGGCCATGGGGGTTTGCTGGGGTACGGTTGTGGCCGCGGAATTGGTGGCTGCTGAAAAAGGGATCGGTAAAATGATCGTAGCAGCATCGAAGTTCCAAGCGACTGACATTGTGATCATGGGTATTATCTTGATCGGCATCGTGGGCTTCGCCATCGATGTGGGTATTCGCCAGTTGGAAAAATGGTTGGTGCCTTGGAAGGGTCGGTCCTGATCGGACCATGCGCGGCCCCTGAGGGGGCCGTTTGGGCAGATTGTTCCTGAGCAGACAATTCAAATCAATTCAAATGACGGGCCCTTCGGGGCCCGTTTTTGTTTGTGTGCCCTGCCCGGGCGGGCCAAAGGACGCTGTCCTTTGGAAACCTGAGGTATTTCCCCTCAAAGTGAAGGGTCAGTCGCGATCTTCGCCGGCCAGCATGGCGGTGATCCATTTTGCCGTGGTGGGCGTTTTGGCCAAGCGCAGGAACGCGGCGCGTTCGCGGTCGAACATGTCTTGTTCGGTGACGGTGATTTTATCGTCGCTGTCGGTGTTCACCACGATTGTCGCGATTTCCATGGCTGTGGTTTTGTTGTGCGGCAAGAACCATTTCTTCGCCACGCCGTCGGACATGAAGTCATCCATTTTTTGCAAAATGGCTTTGCCGGGCAGGGTATATGTTTGCGGCGCGGGCGGGGTATATCCATCCGCCATTTCAGCAATCCATGCACTGGCTTGGGTGATCAGCTTATCACGGTTCATGACGCTGCGATCCCGATCCGGCAGGAAGTACCGCAGTTTTGTGGCTTGTTCCGGGCTTTCGCCCATTTTGCCGTAGCCCACTTGCATCCACGCATTCCAAGCCGCGTCTTCGGGTGTGTTGCCCATGGACCAGCGTTCAAAGGTGGTTTTGACACCGCCGCCGCCTGGCACGACCCCAACGCCAGATTCCACCAGACCCAATACGGTGTTGGCGTGGATCAGCAGGGCATCACAGTGCAACAGCACTTCAAACCCGCCGCCCAAAGACAGGCCGGATGGCGCGCCAATGACGGGGACGGGGCAGTATTTCAATTTGGCCACGGCTTGTTGGAAATCGTTTAAGAAGCTGTCCATTTCATCCCAAGAGTCGCGGGCGATGAAATCGGCAAAGCGGTTCAAGTCAACGCCGGCGGAAAAGTGCTGGGCGTCATTGTGGATAAGGATGCCGCGCCCATGGTTTTGGGCCGCTGCTGCCACGATTTCCATGGATTCGCCGGTCAGCGCGTTGGCTTTGGAATGGAATTCCACCAAGCGCAAATCATTGGGCAATTCCCAAAGGGATGCCGCGCGGTTTTGGGCCAGGGGCGTCAGGGTGCGGCGTGTCAGGCTGAAACGCTGGGTGCCTTCGGGCAGTTGTACGGGTTTGAGCTCCGGTGTCCAGTTGAAGTTGCGGACCTTGAGAACGCCACCTTCGGCGACATAGAATGGGCCGTGGTCGATGCTGGCTTGCAGCGCCATGGGGACATCTGCGCCTGCTTCTGAAGCCAAAGTGGCTACCACGTCTGCCCCCAAAGCGTCGATCATCTCAAACGGGCCACGGATCCAGTTGAAGCCCATTTTCATGGCGTCATCGATATCTTGCGGTGTGGTGGTCACCTCCGGGATCAAGTGGGCAGCATAAGACAGAACACGGCCCAAGAAATTGCGTGCGAATTTGGCGTGTGGCCCATCGCCTGCGATCATCAAGGGCAGGGTTTCTTGGGAATTTTGCATCGCTTCCGCCGCGACTGCGGCTGCGGCGGGCAACTCTTTAACCCGGTCCCGCGTGGTGCCATCCAGATTTACAGCAACGGTTCCGTCTTCGCGGTAAAACCCGCCTTTGCCGGATTTCGCGCCTGTAAAACCATCGGCGATCATTTGGGTGATCAAACCGTTTGCGGGATTGTTGGACCGGCCCACGGCGTGGAACACATCGTTTTCAGGCAGAATATCCCCCAAGGTATCCACCACGTCAGACATCAGATCGACGCCGATCAAATCGTACAGGCCGAAGACCCCGGTTTTGGGAATACCCATGGGGCGGCCCATTAACGCATCTGCGTCTTCAATGGTCAGGCCCTGCTTAAACGCCTCGTCCATGCCGACTTGCAGGGCGAAAACACCCACACGGTTGCCCAGGAAGCCTGGGGTGTCGTTACAAGACACCACGCCTTTCCCCAGCACTTCGTCGTTGAAATGGGCCAGGCGGGCCATGACATCTGCACTGGTATGTTCGCCGCGCACCAGTTCCAACAGGCGCATGTAGCGCACGGGGTTGAAATAGTGGGTGATGGCAAAGCGTTCTTGAAACGCCTTGG
>JAHDCP010000073.1:0-1217 GCA_020629775.1 Planktomarina sp. | reverse complement strand
CTTTGGTCAGATCCAGCAGCAGCACGTTGTGGCCCGCGTTGGCGATCTGGCCCGCAATGCCGGACCCCATCGTGCCTGCTCCGATGACGGCGATGTTTTTGAATGTCATGTCAGTACTCCCGCGGAAAACTCGTGCAGGGGTAGCTGGGGAATTATCCAATCACAACAGGATTTCCGTCAAAATCAATCAAAGTGTTTAAGTCAAAATCGCTCACCCCATCCAAGCGGAGGGTAACGACGGCGGGGCCGTTTTGCCCAAACACGTCGTACTCCAGGGTGATCAGGGTGTGGCTGTCGTCTGCTGGGTGGGTGGCAGAAATATTGGCCAGATTGGTCGGCGAAATCACCAGCACATCTTCGCCCGGATCAAAATCGGAAATCACTAGGAATTCAATGTTTTCTGCATCGTCCAGACTTTGGACAGAAAATTCAAACCGATCGGCACCAGCGCCGCCTTCCGCAATTCCTGGTCCGGCATCTGAATCTGCGCTAATAATGTTTAAGAACTGTATTCTGTCATCGCCATCGCCGCCAAAGGCTTTGGAACCAAGTGTAACCCTGAGGTAATCTTCCCCGCTTCCACCGTATCCCGAACCGCGATCGACCAAGAAACTGTCGTCGCCTGCACCGCCATAGCCTTGAGTGCCATTTGAACGGAGGTTGAAACGGTCATTTCCTTCTTTGCCAAAAACGGTTGTTTCACCTGAAGCAAAATAATGTTCAGAGAAACTGTCATTGCCGTCGCCGCCATAAGCCGTAATGTTGCCTGCAAAAATGACGCGATCTTCCCCCTTGTCGCCGAAGACGGTTGCGTCGCCGGATGCGTACAATCTGTCGTCACCTTCACCGCCGTAGCCGACTCCGTCCCCGATAAGGGTAAGGGTGTCATTGCCATCGTCGCCATAAACAGTCGGGCCGGGGCCGTCGGTGGACAATTCAAGGCCCACTTCGGACCGCCAATCGTTAAGGATATCGTCGCCACTGCCGCCGGACGCCGTCACGCCTGTGGTTTCGATATCGATCCGGTCATCCCCGCCAAGGCCGTTTACGGTGACGTTTTCTGCATCGTCTTGGGCGATGAACCAGTCAATTTCATCGGTGCCATCTGTTATACCCGATCCAGCCAACGCCGCGGGGGTTCCAAGATGGACAGGGATCACCGCTTCAAAGGGCGAAAAGGTTTCGTCGAGTTGCACCAGGCTTGCTTCAACGTGGAT
>JAHDCP010000072.1 GCA_020629775.1 Planktomarina sp. | reverse complement strand
AACTTTCCAATACTGTTTCCACTTTGGTGGCCTTCATTATTGCTACCAAGCGCCCCTACACACACTAAGCACACACACACACACACAGACAAAAAATCGGACAAACAGTCGGACACGCGCCCCTAATGGACACGCTGCTGGAACCATTCGCCTATGGCTATATGACCAATGCCATGTGGGTTTCCGCTTTGGTGGGCGGGGTTTGTGCGTTTTTGTCGGCGTATCTGATGCTGAAGGGATGGTCCTTGATCGGCGATGCTTTGGCCCATTCGGTGGTGCCCGGCGTGGCAGGGGCATTTGTGCTGGGCCTGCCCTTTGCCCTTGGCGCTTTTATCGCCGGTGGATTGGCGGCAGGGGCCATGTTGTTTCTATCGGAACGATCGGGGCTTAAGGTTGATGTCATCATCGGGCTGATCTTCACATCGTTTTTCGGCTTGGGGCTGTTCATCGTTTCAATAAACCCCATTTCTGTGTCCATCCAAACCATCACCATGGGCAATATCTTGGCCATCACGCCCCAAGACACGTTGCAGCTTGCCATCATCGGATTTGTCACCTTGGCTGTCTTGCTGGCCAAATGGAAAGATCTGATGGTCACATTCTTTGATGAAAACCATGCCCGCACCATTGGGCTGCGCCCTGGGCTGTTAAAGGCCGTGTTTTTCATCTTGCTGGCGGCATCCGTTGTGGCCGCCATGCAAACCGTTGGCGCATTTTTAGTGATCGCGATGGTCGTGACACCCGGGGCCACGGCATATTTGTTGTGCGACCGCTTTCCCAGGTTAATTGTCACGTCGGTGGCCATCGGGGCAGGGTGCAGCTTTTTGGGGGCATACCTGAGCTTCTTCTTGGATGGGGCCACGGGGGGCGTGATTGTAACCTTGCAAACAGCGGTCTTCTTGGTGGCGTTCTTCTTTGCGCCCAAGCACGGCATGTTGGCCGCCAAACGCAAAGCCCGAACAGCCCTGACACAGGGGGTTGAATGATAGATTTCGCCACGTTGACGTTGCCGTTCCAATTTCCATTCATGCAAAACGCCTTCTTGATTTGCATCATCGTCTCAATTCCCACGGCCTTGTTGTCGTGCTTTTTGGTGATGAAGGGATGGGCGTTGATGGGGGACGCGGTCAGCCACGCTGTGCTGCCGGGCATCATCGTTGCTTATATCGTGGGAATTCCGTTGATCATTGGGGCCTTCGCTGCCGGCATGATTTGCGCGTTGGCCACAGGATATCTGGCCACCAACAGCCGCGTAAAGCAAGACACGGTCATGGGCGTGGTCTTTTCAGGCATGTTTGGGCTGGGGATCGTGCTGTACGTTTCCATCGATACAAATGCCCACCTGGACCACATACTGTTTGGGAACATGCTGGGCATTGATACGGCCGAGTTATGGACCGCTGGCATTATTTCTTTGGGGGTGGGGCTGGCCTTGGTGACCAATTGGAAGGATCTGCTGTTGCACAGCTTTGATCCGGCCCAGGCCCGCGCGTCGGGGCTGTGGGTGAATTGGCTGCATTATGGCCTGTTGGCCGCACTTTCGTTAACCGTTGTGGCCACGTTATCGGCGGCTGGTTTGATCTTGGCCATCGGATTGCTGATCGCGCCAGGGGCCATCGCATTTTTGCTGGTGCGCAAGTTTTCCACCATGCTTTGGGTTTCTGTTCTGGTGTGTATGACGGCCATGGTTTTGGGCACATACGTGTCTTTCTTCTTGGACAGCGCCCCAGCACCCACCATCATCTTGATCCTGACTGCGGTGTTCATCGCGGCCTTTGTGCGCCGACAAATCCAAACACGCCGCACCATCCAAGCGCTGGATTAAAGAAACCCCAAACTCACCGAACATGGCATAATGAGAATTATGTTAAATTTATCGCTACCCAGACTACCGCTCATACGGCAGGCCGACATAGTTTTCTGCCATGGCTTTTTGTGCCGCTGTATTGGACTTTAGAAACTCCAGCTCTGCGATTTGGATCTTAAGGTCAAAGTCTGATTGATCGGGGTACCGGTGCATCAATGATGAAAACCACCAGGAAAAACGTTCTGCTTTCCATACGCGCGCAAGGGCTTTTTGCGAATATGCATCAATGCCAGCGTCTGATGCGTTTTCGTAAAAATCTCGCAGGGCAGTGTAAAGATAATGCACGTCGGACGCGGCGGTGTTTAAACCTTTCGCCCCTGTGGGTGGAACAATATGGGCCGCATCACCGCACAAAAACAACCGCCCCCACCGCATGGGTTCCGTCACAAATGACCGCAACGGCGCGATGGATTTTTCGATCGAAGGACCGGTCACCAGCTTATCAGCATGGTCTTTGGGAATGCGCCGCCGCAGTTCGGCCCAGAACGCATCGTCGGTCCAATTCTCTGGATGATCATCAAGCGAACATTGGATATAATACCGGCTCAGCTTTTCATTGCGCATCGAACACAGGGCAAAACCGCGGGGCGAATTGGCATAGATCAATTCGTGGTTCACCGGCGGCGTTTCGCTGAGGATTCCAAGCCAGCCAAAGGGATAAACTTTCTCATATTCGCGGCGCACATCTTGTGGAATGGTCTTGCGGCTGACCCCGTGAAAGCCATCGCACCCAGCCACAAAATCACAATCAACCCGCCGGGCATCGCCCGCCACGGTGTAAGTGACAAAGGGCCTGTCGCCATCGGCATTGTGAATGATCACGTCTTCCACGTTGTATTCGATTTTGCCGTTTGCTGCTTCGCGCACTTGGTAAAGATCGCGGGTCACTTCCGTTTGCCCATAGACCATAACCGGCGTCCCAGTGTGCCCCCCAAAATCGATACGGAATGTCTGGTCCTGGTAAGATATCAACGTGCCGTCATGAACAAACCCTTCGGCATGCATCCGGTCGGCGCAGCCCGCTTGTTCCATCAACCCCACCAGACCTTGTTCCAGCACGCCTGCGCGAATGCGCCCAAGGACGTAATCTTTGGTTTTGCGTTCCAAAACAACGCTGTCGATCCCACGGGTGTGCAAAAGTTGCGACAACAACAACCCCGACGGGCCACCCCCAATGATTGCGACTTGTGTTTTCACCTGACCCCCGGACTTGTCGATGCGTGCCCCAAGCACCACCGCAAAGGTAGTGCATCCTATTGCGATCCTCCAACTTAAATCAGCGGTCAGTTGATACCAAAAATTGATCACCATGAGTATTGGGCGGTGAAAAACAGGCCACAATGGCATAGAACCAACTTGAACCCTGCCCACGTGTCAAATGGCGGGCCCATGTCAAACAAAGGTTTTCCCGTGGAAAAAGCGCCCAAGAATATCTTGTTCATCATGTTCGATCAGTTGCGTTGGGATTATCTAAGCTGTGCCGGACACCCGCATCTGCAAACCCCGAACATCGATGCACTGGCGCGCCAGGGTGTGCGGTTCACCCGCGCGTATTGCCAATCACCCGTGTGCGGTTCATCCCGGATGAGCTTTTACACAGGCCGATATTGCCATTCCCATGGGGCCACTTGGAACCGCGTGCCCCTTCGCGTGGGCGAACACACCATCGGGGATCATTTACGTGACAATGGGATGGATTGTTGGTTGGTGGGCAAGACCCACATGAAAGCTGATACCGAAGGCATGGAACGGCTGGGCATTCCCGCTGACAGCATTATCGGGGTCCGTACAGAACAATGCGGCTTTGACGTTTGGGAACGCGACGATGGCATGCGCCCCGAAGGCCCCGAAGGGTTTTACGATGAAAAGGGCGCAAAAACATATAACGCGTGGCTGCGGGACCGTGGTTATCCCGGTGATAACCCCTGGCACGACTTTGCCAACGCATCTCGAGACGAAAAGGGCAACGTTCTGTCTGGCTGGGTCATGGAAAACGCACGCAAGCCTGCAGTCATCAAAGACGAAGATTCCGAAACCCCATATATGACCACCCGGGCGATCGAATTCATGGACCAAGCCGGCGAAACGCCATGGTGCCTTCACCTGAGTTACATCAAACCCCATTGGCCTTATATCGCGCCCCCGCCCTACAATGATATGTATGGTCCAGATGACGTGATCCCCGTGAACCGCGCCGATGCGGAATGGCAAGACATGCACCCTGTTTTCCAGGCCTATGCCAGTGGTAAAGTTGGCAAAAGTTTCGCCCGCGATGAAGTGCGCAAAGAAGTGATCCCGTCATACATGGGGTTGATCAAACAATGCGATGATCAAATGGGCCGCCTTTTTGCGTATCTCAAAGAAACGGGCAGATGGGATGACACGCTGATTGTGCTGACGTCCGACCATGGGGATTATCTGGGCGATCACTGGATGGGCGAAAAGGACCTGTTCCATGACTGTTCCGCCAAGATACCGCTGATCATTTTTGACCCGTCAAAGGCCGCAGATGCCACCCGTGGAACCACCTGCGATGCCTTGGTGGAAGCCATTGACCTGGCACCAACCTTCCTGGAGGTGGCGGGGGGGCAAGACCGGCCCCATATCCTGGAAGGCAGGTCTTTGATCCCGTTTTTGCGCGGACAGGCCCCGGACGATTGGCGAACCTATGCCATTTCAGAAAACAACTATGGAATGTTTCCTGGGGCAATCGCCTTTGCAGATCAGGTGGATGACCCGCGGCAATTCATGGTGGTGACACACCGCTGGAAATACATTCACGCCCCAGGGTTCAGGCCCATGCTGTTTGATTTGAAAAACGACCCAAACGAATTGCACGATCTTGGCCAAGACCCAGAATATGAGAACGTGCGCAAAGACCATGAATCCATGCTGGCCGATTGGGCGCGCAGACTTTCGCAGCGGGTCACCATGACACCCGCGCAAGTGGCAGCCGAACGCACGCGGTCCGGCACAAGGGGCATACAACTGGGCGTTTTCACCGAAGATGAATTGCCTGACTTTGCGCGGCCCTTTTACGGCAAACGCCCCGGTCCAGAAACGCCCGATTAACGCAGCACTTGCGCCCCCTGCCCTGGGCCCTTTGAACAAAAATCGCAGGCGCGCACCAATATCTACTGTCTATGGCATTGCCCTATACCACGGGTGGTGTTTGTTAGGGCCAGTTGGGACCTTAAAGGCAAAACCCACCAGATGTGGAAAAAGCCTTGCACGAATCTATGGATTCATCCAATAGTCACGAAAAATAAGCGCAGCACGGAAAAAACCGTGATCACGCATCGGGGCAAAGACACGAAGATCAGACACCCTTTGTAGGATACAGCGCACAACGGGCGAAGGCATAAGATGACGCAACCAAGCGACATGAACGCGGTTATTCGGGCACACTCCGAAACACTGGCGGCACAACTACAAGCCCAACGGGAAAACTTGTTCCCGCCCAATGCCACGAAATCCATGCGCACCTTCACATCGGGTGAGGCCGCCACGTTGTTGGGGGTGAACGATTCATACCTGCGCCGGCTGCACCTGGAAGGTAAAGGCCCTGCCCCCGATCAAACATCGGGCAACCGCCGCATTTATACGGCCCAAAACATCGCGGATCTGCGGGTTTTCCTGGAAAAAACCGCCCGTAAGGTGGGGGATTATCTGCCCGGCCGCCGTGAAGGCGACCACCAGCAGATCATCGCAGTGATGAACTTTAAAGGCGGATCCGGCAAAACCACCACATCGGCCCACCTGGCCCAATATCTGGCACTGCAGGGGTACCGCGTGTTGGGGGTGGATCTGGACCCCCAGGCGTCCTTCACAGCCCTGCACGGCATTCAGCCTGAACTGGACCTGCCCGAAGGCGGCACCCTGTTTGACGCCATCCGGTATGACGATCCAGTGCCGATCCAAGACGTGATCCGCAAAACATATATTCCAAATTTGGATGTGATCCCAGGCAACCTCGAGTTGATGGAATTCGAACACGAAACGCCCCGGGCACTGGCCAATAACACTGCTGGTTTGTTCTTTTTCCGGGTCAAGGATGCGCTGGCTGCCGTGGACGATGATTACGATGTGGTAATCATCGACTGCCCGCCCCAGCTGGGCTTTTTAACCATGTCCGCCCTGTCTGCGGCAACGGGCATTTTGGTGACCATCCACCCTGAAATGTTGGACGTGATGTCCATGTCCCAATTCTTGCGCATGACCGCCGATTTGATGGATGTGATCGCCCGCAGTGGCGCAGATATGTCCCATGATTGGATGCGGTATGTGCTGACGCGGTACGAACCCGCAGACGCCCCCCAAAACCGGATAATGGCGTTCTTGCGCACCATGTACGGTGAAAGTGTTCTGAACGCCCCTATCCTGAAATCCACCGCGATTTCGGATGCCGGGTTGACCAAACAAACCCTGTACGAAGTGGAACGCGGGGCATTTACCCGGTCCACATATGACCGTGCCATGGAAAGTTTGAACGCGGCGAATGGTGAAATTGCCGCACTTATCCAAAAGACATGGGGGCGCGGCGAATGACCGATAAAAAAGCCAAACGGCGGTCCATGTTGGACGGGCTGACAGTATCCCCGGCGGATGCCACAACAGCCCCCCTGCCCCGCGCCAGCATGGGCTTGGCCAAACCCCTGATGTCCGCACAAACAGCCGTAGACAGCCACAAGGTATGGGACCTGGACCCGGCTGATATCATTGATGATCGCCCTTCTGACAGGCTGGACACTGCCGGGATCGAAGCGCTGCGAGATTCCATTGATGCATCGGGCCAGACAGTTCCAATTTTGGTGCGCCGTCATCCGACCCAGGATGGGAAATACCTGTTGGTTTACGGCCGCAGGCGGCTGGAAGCGGTGCGGTTGTCAGACAAAACCCACACCGTTCGGGCGCTGATTGCCAGCTTGTCTGACGACACTGCAGTGGAAGCGCAAATCACCGAAAACATGGCCCGCCAGGATCTGAGTTATATTGAAAAAGCCCTTTTTTCTCAAGAGCTTATCAAAAATGGCTTCGGATCGCAGACCCGCGTTGCGGAAGTGTTGACCGTGCCAAAATCGGCCATATCCATGGCCTTGGGAATTGTGGATATGGTGGGCCCAGATTTGATCCGCGCCATCGGGCCAGCCCATGGTGTGGGACGGCCACGGTGGGAATCCCTGGGCAACGCCGTGATACAGTCCAAGGCGGACATTTCAGAATTGATTTTGTTGGCGGGTCAGACCCGCGGGCGGGCCGAAGCGGCAGTGCTGGAAAGCACCGGAGAAGCCGCCCTGCCCGACCCTTCCATTGCGGCGTTTGATGCTGTGTTGAAGATGGCCAGCCCAAAGGCAGGCACCCCCCTGCCCCGGTCCAAAGGCACCAAGTCTGACAGGGTAATCTCCCTGCCCCAGAAAACAAAGGTTAAGGTCCAACGCACCAAATCCGGATTGCGTTTGGACGTTGGGTCAGGCGCGTTTGCGGACTGGCTGGATGCCCAAGGGGAAACCCTTATGGCCGACATATTCACTCGTTTCGCGCAAAGCCGCGACGATGAATCTTAGAGCAGTAAATCAACAAGGAGGCACATAAACACAAAAGGTCCCGCAAAGCTTTCACCTTACGAGACCCCTGTTCGTTAGCACCATCAGGGTAGTTCGAAACGCTCTCTTTCGCAAGTCATAAGTGATTCGCGGACCGGTATTTTTTGTCTTGTGAAAATTATAATGCACTATCGTCCGATCACTTCATTTCGGCGCGCGCTGGATCCTGCGCGCCTTCCAGACACCGAAAACCAGCTTCCCAGCTTTGCCGCCGCCAGCGCCAATAAGTGGGAGGTTCTGCGCACCTTGGCCAAAGCTGCGCTCGATCTTGATCTGAACCACCGCACCCTTTCAGTGCTGCAAACCCTGGTTAGTTTTTATCCACGGACCGATCTGAAATTCGGCAGCCCAGAAATGGTTGTTTTCCCATCCAACAAAACCCTGTGTGATCGTTTGAACGGCATGCCCTGTTCCACGATGCGCCGGCATATCACCACCTTGGTGAACTTGGGCCTTATCGACCGCCGCGACAGCCCCAATGGCAAGCGGTACTGCAGGGGCCGGTCAGCGGACGCTGTGCGCTTTGGGTTTGACCTTACGCCACTTCTGCACCGCTTGGCAGAAATCGAAGACCGCGCCCGGCAGGTCCAATCACGCCTGGACGCACAACGCGACCTGCGTGAAAAGATCAGCCTGTTGCGCCGGGACATCATTGGGTTGCTGGACATCAGGGGCCCAGGGCAGGGGGTCTGCCAAGGCGCCACAACCCTTCTGACAAGCACCCAAAAAGTGTTGCGTCGCAAGCTGAGCATCGAAGATCTTCAAGATATAGCGAAGTCTTTCGAGGAAGCATTGGCTGATCTGACAGCCCAAAAAGCACCTGTGTCTTCCCCAGAAATGAGCAGCAATGACAACCAAAATGAGCAGCACCATAATACTATAAAAAAACAATTAACTTACGTTCGACCGCTTAACTCACACGATATCTGTAAAGCATATCCCGTGCTTCATGGCATAGATCCTGAATTGATATCTGCACCCACCCGAATGGACGAACTTTCGGAAGCAATGGCGAACGCTTTACAAATTTCCAAACAACTTTGGTTAAAGTGGAGCAAAGAAACCAAACCCTATGAAAGATTATGCATTGTTGCCTTGATGGCTTCACAAGGAAAAAGCGTTCAATTTCCAAATGCATATTTTGGAAATTTGGCTGCAAAAATGACAACCGGCAAGTTTCTTTATCCAAAGTTCACAGCTGTGAACTTTTCGCCAAACGCCGGTACCTGACGTTAATAATAGAGTCTTGAAACACAGCTTCGATTTTCGCTGATTTATACTCGATTTGCAGGTAAAAAGCTGGATCAAATAAGGCATGAATGTGGCAGCGTGTTTCCAAAATCGAAACATTGCAACTAGAGGATGCGTAAAAACCGCCTGCATAGACTCTATGAAAGGCAGAAATCCGCCGGTGCTGCGCGAATTAGAACAAATTTCGAAACAACAGCCAATAAGACATATTATGGCCCTAAAGATGTGGGAATTTCTTTCCAAGAATAAGAAATCCAATTCCCAGCGGTAGGGTAGGTTGATGTTGAAATTTTTCGGGCGAAAAGCGCAACAGATGTGTCTGAATGCGCAGGGGTCAGTCTTGGCAGGATTTACCGCCAAATTGAAGGTTATTGGACAAGCGCTGGCATTCACATTGTTCGGATCAGCCGCAGCAGCTGGGCCTTTCATGTGTACGGGGGATGTCTACCAGGTTCAGTCTGGCCAGCTTCGTATATTTGACCCAGTGTCATCCTCTTACGTTGATGTGGGCACACCCCAGGGCAGCTACAATGCCACCGGATATAACATCCTTGATAACTATGCGTACGGCTCCCAAAGCGGAAACCTGATCCGTATTCATTCTGACGGCACTAAGGAAATTGTTCATAATCTGGGCTTTGGTTCATATTCCGGCGATGTGGACTGGTCCAACAACTACTGGCTGCGCAATACCACATACCGTTACCGCAAAATTGATATTGCAACGGGTGCCTGGGTGAATGTGGACTTCGCAGGTAGTGGCGTAAAAAACGTGGCCGACGTGGCTTACATGCAAATCGGTGGCAAAGAATATCTGATTGGTTATGCCAACGGTCACCAGACAGTTTACAATATAACCGATGAAACGGTTTATTCGGTGGCTGTACCCGGTATTGTTAGTGGCGGGTTTGGTGCGACTTGGACAGATTCAACCGGTCGCATCTTTACCTTTAACAACGGTAACGGTCGCATCTATGAAGTGACAGACCCCCTGGGAAGCCCCACAGCGGTATTGCGCGCGGTGGGTGTTCCAAGCGGAAACAATGACGGTTTCTCATGTAACCAAAATGCGTTTCCCAACTTGCCGCCTTTGGCGTTTGACGATGATTTCGTCACACCCGTGAATGTGGCCGTCTCTGGCAACGTGATTGTCGATAACGGCAATGGCATGGACAACGATCCCGAAGGCCAACCCATTTCCGTGGTGCCTGGCTTGATTTCTGGCCCGTCCAACGGAACGGTCACTGTCGATGCGGCGGGTAACTTCACTTACACCCCCGATATGTGGTTCGTGGGCACCGACACCTTTGTCTATGAAATCACCGATCCGTCTGGATTAACCGCGCAAGCCACTGTGACGATCGAGATAAAGGCGATCGTGGATTTCAAGCTTTCAAAGAAACAAGTGGGGGGGCCAAACCCCATCACGGAACCCGGCCAAGTGATTCAATATGAAATCGTGCTGGCCAACGCGGGCGAAATCCCCCTGAACAATCCAGTGGTCACAGACACGCTGCCTGATGGCAGCACGGGTGCGTTGGGCACGCCAACTGAAAGCGGCGCCAGCAATGCAGATGCTGCGACCGGTACGTTGGATGTCGATGAAACTTGGACCTACACGATTGATTATACCACCACCCAGGCGGACGTGGACGCCCGTGATGATTTGGTAAACACGGTTTCTGCGGAAACTGATGAAACCACTGAGGTTAAGGAGGCCGAAGCGGAAACGCCGGTGTCCTACGACCCGTCATTCACCTTGGCCAAAGACGTGGACATTGATGCCACCGATGCATTGGAAACGCTGACCTACACCATCACGGCGGTGAATACCGGCAATGTTACATTGACTGCGCCGAACCTCACCGATGTATTGTCTGCAGGCACACTGACTTCAGGCCCAACCCTGTCTGGTGACAATGGCAACAACGCTTTGGATGTTGGGGAAACCTGGGTTTATTCGGCGACATATGATGTCACGCAAGCAGATTTGGATTCTGGCGCACTCATCGTGAACGATGCCACGCTAGGGTTTGATGAAGCCAAGCCGCAAAGTTCCAAAGCCAAAACAGAAATCACGCAATCCCCCAGCTTTACCTTGGATAAAACTGTGGACCAGGCCACCATTGGTGCGCCGGGGGTTTTGGCCTATGCCATTAAAATTGAAAACACGGGCAACATATCGTTAACCAACCCGTCCATCGGGGACAGCTTGTCCCAAGGTGCAACCGGTTTAACCCTGACATCTGGCCCCACTTTATCCGGGGATGCCGATGGTGACGGCGAAGTGGATCCAACGGAAACATGGGTTTACAACGCGACCTATGCCGTGACCCAAGCCAACATCGATGCGGGCGATGATATCGTCAACGTCGTGAAATTCAGCGTGGATGAGGCCAAGGGCCAAAGCGATGAGGTGAAAACTGAAATCGTGCAAAAGCCAGGGTTTGAGATTGATAAGTCGGTTGACCAATCTGTCATCTCTGCGCCTGGCACGCTGACGTACACGATCAAAGTGCGCAATACGGGAAATACAACTTTAACGGGAATTTCCTTTGGCGATGCCGCAGATCAAAATGGCACCGCTGTGCCCTTGGCCAGCGGTCCAACTTTGGCGGGCGACACCAACAACAATGGCGACATGGAAGTCTCTGAAGACTGGGTTTACACCGCCACAGTTGCCGTGACCCAAGCCATGATTGACGATGGCAACACCATCGTGAACACAGCCGGATTTGCGACGGATGGATTGCCCACGCAAGAATCCGGCGCCAAGACAAGCATTAAGAAAGACCCGAAATTTGAGTTGACCAAATCTGTTGACGTTTCGTCCCTGAGCGCGCCTGGGACTTTGACGTATACCATCACGGCTGAGAACACGGGGAACGTGTCTTTGACGGGTGTTGTTTTGACGGACACAGCGGTTCAGGGGGCGAGTTCGGTTGCTTTGGCGTCTGCGCCTGTTTTGTCGGGTGATGACGGGGATGGCGTGTTTGAGGTGGGCGAGGTTTGGACCTGGACGGCCACCATTGCCGCGGATCAAGCGAACATGGATGACGGCGGGGATATCGTGAACACGGCTTCGGTGGCCACGGTTGAAGCGGGCACCAAGGCGGACACGGCCACGACGGTGATTGATGATCAGCCGAACTTCACCATTGTGAAGGACGTGGACATTGCGGACCTGTCTGCCCCTGGCACGCTGACGTACACCGTGACGGTCACCAATACGGGCAACGTGGTTCTCACGAACCCCAGCTTTGTGGATACAGCCGCCCAAGGCACAACGCCGGTTCCCACCACAGTGACGGCGGGTCCTGTGGGGGACACAGACAGTGACGGCGATTTGGATTTTGGTGAGGTGTGGGTTTACACCGTGACCGCGGCTGCAACGCAGGATCACGTGGATGACGGCACCGTTCTGATCAACACCGCGACGTTCGATACGACTGAGGCGGGCCCCAAGTCCGACACGGCGGAAACCACCTTTACCCAAAGCCCAGCGTTTACCATTGTTAAAGACGTAGACACGGCCAACCTGACGGCCCCGGGCACGCTGACGTACACGATTGTGGTGACCAACACGGGCAATCAGACCCTGACCGCGCCCGCGCTGACGGACACGCTGACCCAAGGGGCGTTAACCCTTGCGTTAACCTCTGGCCCCACATTGGCGGGCGATGACGGTGACATGCTGTTGGATGTGGCGGAGGTGTGGACCTATACCGCGACGCTGGATGTGACCCAGGCGAT
The DNA here is from genome assembly GCA_020629775.1 of Planktomarina sp. GTDB lineage: Bacteria > Pseudomonadota > Alphaproteobacteria > Rhodobacterales > Rhodobacteraceae > Planktomarina. Next base: position 964 of record JAHDCP010000072.1, on the reverse strand, counting down.
GATTGATACGGGCACAGACATTGTGAACGACGCCAGCTTTGATGCCACCGAAGTGGCCGCGCAAAGCGATGATGCGACAACGACCATCACCCTGACGCCATCGATGACTTTGGTGAAGGATGTGGATCTGTCCACCATGACAGCGCCGGGCACGGTGACCTACACCATGACCGCCACCAACACGGGCAACCAAACCCTGACGGGTGTGGCCATCACCGACAGCTTGGATCAAGCCGGGGCAGGGGCCACGCTGACGGCAGGCCCCACCATCTCGGCCAACGGCAACGGGGATGCATCCTTGGACGTGGGCGAGGTGTGGACCTGGACCGGCACCTATGCCGTGACCCAAGCCAACATCGACGATGGCAATGATTTGGTGAACACCGCAGGTGTGACCACAGACCAGACCACCGTTGTGGATGACACGGCCACCACCACGTTCACGCAAACACCCGCCATCACTTTGGTGAAGGACCTGGCGGCCACATCGGCCACCACATTTGCGGCGGTGGGGGACACCATCACCTACGAATACACAGTGACGAACTCGGGCAACACGACCCTGGGCACGCCTTTGAATGTGACTGATGATAAGATCAGCGGGCCCATCACCTGTTCGGCCACGGCTGTGGCCCCAGGTGATAGTGTCACTTGTACCGCCGTTTGGACTGCGGCGCAGGCGGATATCGATGCAGGCAGTGTCACCAACGTGGCCACCGCCAGCGATGGCACCACCACGTCGAACAGCGACACAGAAACGGTGAACGCGGTGCAAGACCCGGCCCTGGGCCTGGTGAAAACCTTCAACAACGGCACCTTCGCCGTGGGGTCTGTGCTGACCTATGATTACCTGGTGACCAACACTGGCAACACCACCATCCTGGGCGCCATCACCATCACCGACAATAAAATCCCCGCCTCCGGCCTGACATGCCCAGCATTGCCAGCAACCGGCCTGGCCCCA
>JAHDCP010000071.1 GCA_020629775.1 Planktomarina sp. | reverse complement strand
CACCACCTGCGGGAAGGCCGCCAGCAGCCCAAGCCCCGCCACCTGGATCAGCACGAACGGTACGATACCGCGATAGATGTGGCCCGTGGTCACTTCTTTGGGGGCCACCCCGCGCAGATAGAACAGCGCAAAGCCAAAGGGCGGTGTCAGGAAGCTGGTCTGCAGGTTCACCGCGATCATGATGGTGACCCACTTGGGGTCCAACGACCCGCCGTAAATCACCGGCCCGACGATGGGGATCACGATGTAAATGATTTCCAAGAAATCCAACACAAACCCCAGCACGAACAACACCAACATCACCAGAAGGAACACGGTCCATTCATTGTCAAAGCTGCGCAAGAACTGCTGGATATAATGTTCGCCACCAAAGGAGATCACCACCAGGTTCAAAAGCTGCGACCCGATCAAAATGGTGAACACCATGGATGTCACCTTGGCCGTTTCGCGCACCACGGGGCTGAGGACACTGGACGTGAACAACACCCAACATGCATAGAACAGCCCGAACATCGCAAACAGGTAACAGGCTTGCGCCACCAAGAACGCGATGGTGTTTTCCACCGTCACTTCTTCTTGGCCCAAACGCAGGTCAAAGTTGATCCCCACCAAGATCATCACCACCAGGGCAAAGGATGCCCCCAGGATGATCTTGGGCGAACGCTGTTCGTCGCGCAGTTTGCGGTAAGCCGCCAGCATCAATGCGCCCCCTGCCCCCAAGGCAGCCGCTGGGGTTGGGTTTGTGATCCCCCCCAAGATGGAGCCCAGAACCGCAATGATCAGAACCAGCGGTGGGAACACCACGCGGATCAGTTCGTTGGCCGCCAAACACGACAGCGCGTACCGGCACCCATAATAAATCATCGCCAAAGGTACGATCATAATGGCCAGTGTGGTTCCTGGACTGGTGAGCGGTTGAACGATGAACCAGTCCAAAACCATGGCCAGGCCGATTCCGGCAAGCCCAATGGCAATGGGCCGGAAATCACCTGATGGTTTCACACCGCGCCCAATCACCAGCATCAATCCCAGCAGCACCCAGAATGTCATCAAGTTCGAAGACAACGGTGCGGCGGCGGCCACTTTGTCGGCTTTGGCTTGCACCAGTTCTTCTGGGGTCAACAAACGGCTGTCTTGTTGGCCGCCCGCATCGTCGATGGCTTTTTGTTCCGCCACGGCGATGTTCCAGGCCTCTTCGCCATGCAGATCAATCATGGCACTTTGGCATGCATCGCTCACGTTGGTGCGCAAGGATGCGCCTTCCGCCAGTTCGGTGCGCGATGAAATGGTGCTGTCTTGGCTGCCCATCAGGCCCACTTGGCCCAACATGATTGCGCCACCGATGATTGCGATGGGCGCTGCCACGAACCAGGCCATGCCTTCGCGTTTGGTGATGACTTCACCACCGCCTTGGCCCATGGACACCGCAGGGGCTTTGGACGGATTAAGCAGCGCGTAAACAAACGCGTAGCCGGCATAAAGCCCCGCCAGCAAAATCCCCGGCAACAAGGCTGCTTGGAACAAGGTCCCCACGGACACAACAGCCGGTTCGCCAAGATATGTCAGCGCATCAGTACAGCCCAAATTCTGGGCGCGGGCTTCTTGAGCGCGCGAATACAAATCCCCCGCCAAGGTGCCCAACAACACGATCACAATGGATGGCGGAATGATCTGACCCAACGTGCCCGACGCCGCGATAACACCGGTGGACAATTCCGGGCTGTACCCGTTGCGCAGCATCGTGGGCAACGACAGCAGGCCCATCGTAACAACGGTGGCCCCAACAATCCCAGTGGACGCCGCCAAGAAAGCACCCACTACAACAACCGATACGGCCAAGCCGCCTGGCAATGGGCCGAATACTTTGGCCATGGTGGTCAACAAATCATTGGCAATCTTGGACCGCTCCAGGGTGATCCCCATCAAAACGAACATCAAAACAGCCAACAGCGTTTCGATGGATTGGCCCGCAAGGACCCGTTCGTTGATGCGGTTCACAATGAACGAAACGTTGCGATCCAAGGCTTTTTGCCAGCCACCGTCGAACACGGGTTCGGCAATGCGCGGCAAGTCAGGATACCTGAATATACTGACTGTTTCGCGCACAACCCCTTCCCCCAAAAGGGCGTAATATTCCGCAGAGTTGGTGTCGATGGCCTGGTGGATCAAAAGCCCACCACTGTCCAACGCGGCAATGATCCCGAAGGAAATTACCGCCGACCCACCAATGGCGAACGCCACCGGAAAACCCGACAAGATTGCCCCAAAGAGGCACAAGAAAACGATGATAAGGCCGACTTCGACGCCATCTAATCCGAACATGTTACCAGATCCTTCTTGGTGCCAATTTAATGGATGTCTGCGACAAGCTCGGCGTCGTTGTCGCCCAGCACGTCTTTATCGAGATATTTGCCCTCGGACTCTTCGCCTTCGCGCAGTTCCAAGTATGAACGGTAAAAGAACGCCACCGCTTGTAAGAAGACCATGGCGCAAAACAGCACCAGCAAGACCTTGAACAAGAAGTACGCGTTAAAGCCGTTGGGGCTGAACCCGATGGTTTCTACGTTCCATTTGAACGCGCGGCTTTTGCCATCCACCAAACGTTGGAATGTGTCCGACGCGCTGACTTTTGGGGTCACCAGGTGACGCCACATAAAGTACCACGAATACATCCATGTCAGGATGGCTGCGGGCATCATCAGTATAAGAGAGCCCAACATATCGATGATCTTTTTGGCGCGGTACCCAACGGCGGCGTACACCAAATCCACCCGAACATGGCCGCCTTGCACAAAGGTATAGGCTGCGCACAAGCAGACGATCAAAGCGTTGTAGAATTTCAGTTCTTCAGCATACCAGCTGATGTCTTTGGAAAACGCGACGCCAAAGCCAAAGGTGATCTGCGCTTCCAGGAAAATACGTTGGATCACCACGATGATGATCTGCTGCAGAACCATCAAAAGCCCCGCCCAAGCGGCCAAGCGGCCAACGGTGTTGGCAAATCCTTCAAGGCCGCGCACGACCCCCCACAAGATTTGCGTGCGCCACATGCCCACGGCTGTCAGCAGCACGAAAGACACAAGCAAAACAAAGAAAAATTCGACGGATCCACCATAGTAGATCACCCGCATCACGGCTTTGGGATCCCCCCAATTCAGCCATTCCAGCGGATGTGTGACCGCATAGCCAAAGTTATAAAAGGCCAGTGCGATATTCTGGAAAAACCAGACAATCCATTCCATGGACAATCCCCCCCTTTGCGACCGTTGATCCGCTGTGTGCCTTTTGGGGCCTGGGAACTTTTGGTCAAATCACCCGCCACAGGGCCAATGGCCCGCGGGAAATGTGTGAAAGCCCCCCCGCCAATGCCGGGGGCTTTCGATCTTATTGGATTAGCCGTTGGCCAAGACGCGGTTACGCTGGGCAACAAATTCGCCGTCCGACTTCAGCAGCCAGTCAGAGGATTTTGCCAACGATGCGTCGAACGAGTTACGGATACGTGCGTACAGCTCGTCACCCATGTTTTCGTCCAGAACTTCTTTAGAAGCCGCACCAAATGCGTCCCATACATCATCGCTGAACTGCAATGTTTGCACGCCTTGGCTTTGCAGACGGGCCAATGCGGCGCCGTTGTTGGCCAATGTTTGTGCCAACTGCCAGTGTGTTGTGGCTTTTGCAGCGTTGTCGATGATGGCTTGGTGTTTTGGATCCAGGTCGTTCCAAACGTCCAAGTTCATGCCAGATGCCAGACCGGACCCTGGCTCGTGGAAGCCCGCAGTGTAGTACACTTTGGCAACTTCTTGGAAACCGGCGCGTTCGTCGGCGAATGGGCCAACCCACTCCAAACCGTCCAGGGCACCTGAAGACAGGGCTTGGTACAGTTCGCCGCCTGGGATGTTCTGAACGGATACGCCCAGTTTACCCAGAACCTGACCACCCAGACCAGGCATACGGAAACGCAGGCCAGCCAGATCGTCAGCAGAGTTGATTTCTTTACGGAACCAGCCACCAGACTGCGAACCAGAGTTACCAGCCAGGAACGACTTCAGACCAAAAATTTGGCCCAGTTCGTCGTGCAGCTCTTGGCCGCCATCGTGGTAGTACCAGTTTGTCAATTCTTGCGCAGTCGCGCCGAAAGGCACAGCTGTGTAGAATGCATAACCAGGGTGCTGACCGATGAAGTAATAGTCAGCAGAGTGGTACAAGTCTGCTTGGCCGGAAGACACAGCGTCAAATACTTCGAATGCGCCAACCAGTTCGCCTGGGGCTTTCTTTTCAATGATCAGCTCGCCGCCGGACATGGCGTTAACAGCTTCGTTGAAGTAAGTTGCCGCGTCATCCAACACAGCAAAACCACGTGGCCACGATGTGACCATGGTCAATGTTTTAGCGTGACCGCCAGCGACAGCAGGTGCTGCCAGGGCTGCGGTTGCGCCGCCCAGTGCCGATGATTTCAAAAAAGAACGACGATCCATTGGTATCCTCCCAGTATTCAGCCATGCAAAACACGCGCTCCCACACGCGAAAAACAGGCCGGATCATTTTTCAGTAGGAAGAAGACTAGCGCGCAGGATCAATCCCGCAATACCCACGACTACTTAGTTTGCGCACACAGTCTTTCTTTCACACACGCAGCCCCCTAGTGTTCTGCCCCATGATACGTCGCTTCCAAACGTCTTACGGTCAAAAACTGCTGATCTTGGCCACGGTTCCTTTGATCCTGGCCGTGGCCGCAATTTCCGTTTTGGTCACGAACCAATCACGCGCCTTGGCTGAACGTGAGATTGAAGCGCTGGAAACAGAATTGATCGAAGCCAAAAAGGCAGAACTGCAAAACTACGTGACTTTGGCCAAGAACGCGTTCTTTTGGACATACGGCAACCGCGCGCCAGATGATGAAACCGCCAAAACCCGTGTAACGCAAATTTTGGCAGCCATGATTTATGGGGATGACGGGTTTTATTTTGTGTATGATTACAACGGGGTAAACATTGTGTCGCCCCGCCAGACCCATCTGATTGGGCAAAATCTCAGCGGGCAAACGGACAGCGCTGGCACGCCCATCACCGACCGTTTGATCGACATCGCGCGCAATGGTGCGGGCTATCATACCTATCTTTGGCCCAAACCTTCCACCGGGGAAGACGCGTTGATGGTGGCCTATGTGACCGGGCTTGGAAGCTGGCAATGGGCCCTGGGCACAGGGGTGTTTATCGATGATGTGGTGAACACCGTGGCCGCGGCCCGCGCCGACATGGAGCGCCGGATTGACCAAACATTTGTGCAAATCGGCCTCATCACGTTTTTGGCGCTTTTGGGTGTCTCGCTGTCCGGACTTTTTATCACAATTCGCGAAAGACGCCTGGCAGATGCCAAGCAAAAGCAGCTGACTCAGCGAATTTTGGACACCCAAGAAGAAGAACGCGGGCGGGTTGCGCGCGAATTGCACGATTCGATCAGCCAGATTTTGGTGTCGGTGCGATACGCTTTGGAAACCGCCCGGCGCAGGCTGGCCAAGGGGGATGAACGCGCGGGTCAAAACATTGATCACGGCATTGAAACCCTGGCCGGGGCCATCCAAGAAGTGCGCCGCATTTCGCGTGATTTGCGCCCCGGTGTGTTGGATGATCTGGGCCTTGGTCCTGCCCTGAAAGCGCTGATCGAAGATTTTCGTCAGCGCACAGGTATTCAGACCACATTCGAAACCGTTGTCTTTCGAAACCGTTTGGACGCCGATGCAAAAATCGCACTGTACCGTGTGGCCCAGGAAGCCCTGACCAACATTGAACGCCATGCCCAGGCCAAGAATGTGGCGCTGTCCCTGGCAGGCACCAAACGCGGCGCGCAGATGCGCATCAGCGATGATGGGCTTGGCCTGCCAGGCAAGCCCCATCAAGACAGCGCGTCGCCACATCTGGCCGGCGGAATGGGGTTGCGCAACATGCAAGAACGGATTGATCAATTGGGTGGGATTTTGTCGGTATACAGCCCGCGCAAAGGTGGCACCGTGATCGAAGCCCGGGTGCCCTTATCCCATATGTTGCCACCCGACCCCCAAGTCCCTGACACATCCCTTTTGCGACCCAAAGGTGCGCTATGAAACAGACCAAAATCTTGATTGTTGATGACCACCCCATGGTGGCCGAAGGCATTGAAGCCATCCTTGAAACCTATGACGATCTGAATGTCGTGGGGGTGTTGGGCAACGGACAGGCCGCCGTGGACCAAGTGCATGCCTTGGCCCCAGACGTGATCTTGATGGATTTGAACATGCCCGAATTAAACGGTCTGGGCGCCACCGAACAGATTTTAGAACAGCGCCCCCAAACACGCATTCTGATCTTGTCCATGCACGACAGCCCCGAATATATCCGCGCGGCTTTGGACCATGGGGCCAAGGGATATGTCCTGAAAGATGTGCCAACAGAAGAAATCAAAACCGCCATCGATACTGTTATGGACGGCGGGCAATACCTCAGCACCGCTGCCGAAGGGGCCATGGAACCGGACACAACTTCCGCTATTCGCGACGGGCGTGAACCGCTGACCAACCGTGAACAAACCATTCTTTTGGAACTCGCCCAAGGGCATTCCAACAAAGAAGTCGCCAATACACTGGGCATTTCTGTGCGCACTGTGGAAACCCACCGAAAAAACATCAAACGCAAGTTGGGGATCAGCTCCACTGCCGGTTTGACGCGATATGCCATGGAACACGGGGTGCTTCAGGGCACAGGCTTGCGCATTTAACCTGGAAAATCGCCAAAAGTTCTGGGGTTTTGTGTTCACAATTGCATCATTTTGGCGGGCAATGACAATCATGGCTTGATGGATGCGACTGCCCCGCTTACTGCGACATAAATTCATGCCGGGGGGGGCACTATGGACAATGAACAAGGCGATAATCGCCACTTGGAAACGCTGGATCGGGATCTGGCACGGTTTTCGCGCTTGGAACAAGCCACAGCGTTGGCAGGCAGACCCTTAGTGGGACCCGGCGTTTCAATCGTCTTTATTGCCATGGCGGGGATCGCCGCACTTTTGTTCTTTGGCAGTACGTCTAATGCATTGATCGTGGCAGTGGCCGCGTGTTTGGGCGCGTATATGGCGCTGAACATTGGGGCCAACGATGTGGCCAACAATATGGGCCCCGCCGTGGGCGCCAACGCACTGACCATGGGCAGTGCCATCGCCATTGCGGTGGTCTTTGAAAGTGCCGGTGCGTTGATTGCGGGCGGCGACGTGGTGTCCACCATCGCCAAAGGCATTATCGCCCCTGAAAGCATGGGATCCGCGCAAGTCTTTATCTGGGCGATGATGGCGGCCCTTTTGTCCGCAGCCCTTTGGGTCAATTTGGCCACCTGGGTCGGTGCACCAGTTTCCACCACCCATTCGGTTGTGGGCGGTGTTATGGGCGCCGGTATTGCCGCTGCGGGATTTGCCGCAGTGAACTGGCCCACCATGGGCAAAATCGCGGCAAGTTGGGTCATATCCCCTGTGCTTGGCGGTCTGATTGCCGCTATGTTCTTGTGGTTGATCAAATCCCGTATCATTTACCGCGACGACAAAATCGCTGCAGCCCGCACATGGGTTCCTGTATTGGTGGGCATCATGGCTGGGGCGTTTGCATCTTACCTGGCGCTGAAGGGTTTGAAAAAGATTATCAAAATTGACCTGACATCAGCTGTCATGATCGGTGCTGCCGTTGGCGTTTTGATCTGGTTGGTGATGATCCCAATCATCAAAAAGCAATCCATTGGTTTGGAAAACCGCAACAAATCCTTGAAAGTTTTGTTCGGCATTCCCCTGATCGTCTCTGCAGCGTTGCTCAGCTTTGCGCATGGTGCCAATGACGTGGCCAACGCCGTGGGTCCTTTGGCTGCCATCGTCCAAGCGTCCAGCAGCGGTGATTTCATGGCCGCAGTCAGCATTCCGTTTTGGGTCATGGTGATCGGGGCGTTTGGTATTTCTTTTGGTTTGTTTTTGTTTGGTCCTAAGCTGATCAAAATGGTGGGCAGCCAGATCACCAAATTGAATCCGATGCGCGCTTATTGTGTGGCTTTGTCTGCCGCCATTACTGTGATCGTGGCCAGCTGGTTGGGACTGCCGGTCAGCTCAACCCACATCGCGGTGGGCGGTGTGTTTGGTGTGGGCTTCTTTCGGGAATGGGACGCTGAACGCCGTATTCGCTTGGCGCGTCAAACCATGCCTGACCGCACGGCATATTCCCCAGAAGAACGCCGTCGTCGTAAATTGGTACGCCGGTCCCACTTCCTGACAATCATTTCCGCCTGGATCATCACAGTTCCAGCCGCCGCTTTGATTTCTGCCGGGATCTTCTTTGCCATCATCACCCTTGGTGGCGTGTCTTAAAGACATAAGAACCAACACAATTGGGGCGTCTGCCAGTGTGGCGGGCGCCCCTTTTTGCATCCAACAGACAAATTGGTGTGCGATTCACCCTGATCAAACCGCATTTCAGCAACAGAATTGCGACATTACGCCCGGCACGCGCAATAAATGCAAAGAAATATGCCCCATTTCGGTTCTTTTACGATATTTTCGCTGTTGACGGTCTTTGCCCAAGTGCCTAGGTTCGCGCACAACAAAGGACAGATGAAATGCACGCACTATTGAACAATGTGGTCGTGCGGCCAGGGGGCCGCGGCAGAGTGTAGATAAACACCCTGACGATGACCCCTGCCCCGCAAAGTTTGCGGGTTTTTTTATGTCAAAGCCAAAGAACGGAGATCAAAATGGCACAGACAATGACCGGAGCAAGAATGGTTGTCCAAGCCCTGAAAGATCAGGGTGTGGATACAGTGTTCGGATACCCCGGCGGCGCTGTGCTGCCGATCTACGATGAGATCTTTCAGCAAAACGATATTCGCCATTTCTTGGTGCGCCACGAACAAGGTGCGGTGCACGCCGCCGAAGGATATGCCCGATCCACAGGCAAACCCGGCGTTGTTTTGGTGACATCCGGGCCTGGCGCCACCAACGCCGTCACGGGCCTGACAGACGCTTTAATGGACAGTATTCCTTTGGTGGTTCTGACCGGACAGGTGCCCACATTCATGATCGGGTCTGACGCCTTCCAAGAAGCCGATACTGTTGGCATCACGCGGCCTTGCACGAAACACAACTGGCTGGTGAAAGAAACAGATAAACTGTCTGGTGTTCTGCACGAAGCGTTTCATGTTGCCACATCCGGCCGTCCTGGCCCTGTTTTGATCGACATTCCAAAAGACGTGCAGTTTGCGTCTGGCGAATATACAGGCCCGCGCGCTTTGAAATCCCATTACCAGCCCAAGGTGAAAGGCGATATCGACGCCATCACCGCATTGGTGGAAGCCATGGAAACTGCCGAACGCCCTGTATTTTACACGGGCGGCGGGGTCATCAACTCCGGTCCTGCCGCCAGCCAATTGCTGCGCGAATTGGTGGCGGCCACAGGGTTTCCGATTACATCCACTTTGATGGGTTTGGGATCATATCCTGCCAGCGGTGAAAATTGGATCGGCATGTTGGGCATGCACGGTCTGTATGAAGCCAACTGGGCCATGCATGACTGCGATTTGATGATCAACATTGGTGCCCGTTTTGATGATCGCATCACCGGCCGGTTGGACGCGTTCAGCCCCAATTCCACCAAAGCGCACGTCGACATTGACCCATCATCCATCAACAAAGTGATCCACGTGGACATTCCCATCATCGGGGATGTGGGCCATGTTTTGGAAGACATGTTGAAGGTGTGGAAATCCCGTGGCCGCAAAACCAATTCGGACGCCTTGAAAAAGTGGTGGGGCCAGATCGAAGATTGGAAGAAAATCCGCTGCTTGGATTACAACCCTTCCGCGAAGACCATCAAACCGCAACTTGCTTTGGAACGCTTGGAAGCGCTGACCAAAAAGCACGATCGCTACATCTGTACGGAAGTGGGCCAGCACCAAATGTGGGCCGCGCAATATTTGGGCTTTGAAGATCCCAACCGGTGGATGACATCAGGTGGACTGGGCACCATGGGATATGGGTTCCCAGCGTCCATCGGGGTACAAGTGGCCCACCCTGACGCATTGGTTATTAACGTGGCCGGGGAAGCCAGTTGGTTGATGAATATGCAAGAATTGGGCACCGCAGCGCAATACCGCCTGCCCGTTAAGCAGTTCATTTTGAACAATGAACGCTTGGGCATGGTGCGCCAGTGGCAAGAACTGCTGCACGGCGAACGGTATTCCCACAGCTGGTCCGAAGCTTTGCCCGATTTTGTTAAGCTGGCAGAAGCGTTCGGCGCCAAAGGCATCATGATTTCTGATCCTGCTGACCTGGATGACGCAATCATGGAAATGATCAACTATGACGGTCCTGTTTTGTTTGACTGCTTGGTGGAAAAGCATGAAAACTGTTTCCCAATGATCCCGTCGGGGAAAGCCCACAACGAAATGTTGTTGGGTGAAGCCGACACCCAAGGCGTTATTGACGCCAAGGGATCAGTACTGGTGTAATTTTACAGAACGGATTTAACATGAACTTTTCCAAGCTTTTTGTCGGGCTGCCTTTGTTGGCCTTGATGGCATGTGATGTGCCCGCGGTGTCCAGTTCAGCACAAAACGAAGCGAAGTTTCGCGCGTTAAGTGCTGTGGCTGGGACGCAAACAGTGGTGACCGGGAAAACATCCCTGGGCCCCAACGCCCGCAAATTGCTGAAAGAGTTCCGCGACAGCGGTGTGTATCACGGCGCCTTGGCCGTGCCCGCCGGTGTTGACGGCGCCGCTTGGTGGAATGGAATGTCTTCGCTGGCATCGGCCCAAAAAGCGGCCTTGGCCGAATGCGCATGGGCGTTTCGCACCGCATCGTGCACCATTCATGCCGTGACCGTGCCCGTGGATTCCAACGGAAAACAACTTTCCAATGTTGGTCATTCTGCCGAGTCCAGAGATACGTTGTTGAAAATGTACCGCGATACAGGCACCGGTTTGTTCGGGGCTTTGGCGGAAACTGAATTCGGCGTTTGGTGGGTGTCTTGGAATTATGACAGCATGGAACAAGCCAAAACAGCAGCATTGGCGGGCTGCGGCCGCACCAATGCCGAAGCGCGCGCCAGCTTGAACCCTGGTTTATACAGCGCTCTTGCCGCTGAACTGGATATGACCTGCAAAGTCACCCTGACGTTTGCGCCCTAAATTTCCTGCAATTTTTCCCCAAATTCGATTGAAAGACACGAATATGAAACACACTTTTGTAACAGCGCTGGCAGCCCTTGGCCTTCTGGCCGGTTGCGCTTCTGTGTCCGTTGGCACCGGTGACCAAAACCCTGAAATGTTCACTTCGAACGAAACAGTTGTGGTTGCCGATCTGAAGCTAACTGCAGACCAACGATCCGCATTTAACGACTATATGAAACAGACCGATTACCATGGCGCGTTTGTGATAAATCCACTGCGCGACAGCTGGCATTGGTTTGACAACACCGCGTCAGTGTTTGCGGCCACGGCCATGGCCACAGGGGCATGCGAATACCGCACAGGCGGCGTTGGGGAATGCATGGTTTATGCCGTGACCTATCCCACCACCGCCGATGGACGGCGCGGCACAACTGTTGGGGTCAGCCAGCGCGGCGCAGAACAAATCCGCGAGATGATTTCGCGCACTGCACCAGGCAATTATGCTGCTTTGGCGCAAACTCAATTGGGCGTGTCACGCACCTCCACCAACTACACCAGCCTTTCGGAAGCTCGTGCAGATGTGTTGGAACGCTGTAATGAAAGCATCACGAATTACCAAAGAGAATTTCGTCCCGAAGAATGGGCGGCCATGACCAAGAATTTGAGCACCACATGCCAGATTGCTTGGACATACCAACGCCCCCTCTAATCTAACCCCCAAGGGATCCGCCGGCCAAACCTGCGGATCCCCCCATAACCATAAAGTGACCCCGCCATGAGCCCGCTACAAATCAAAAAAGGCGCTTCGTCAAAGTCAGCCTACAATCTGCGCCCGACGTTTGATCGCACTAAAGAACGCCACACTCTGGCTGTTCTTGTGGCCAACGAACCCGGCGTTTTGGCGCGGGTCATCGGCCTGTTTTCTGGCCGGGGCTACAACATCGAAAGCCTGACTGTCGCGGAAGTGGACCACGAAGGCCACACCAGTCGGATCACCATTGTCACAACCGGCACACCGCAAATCATCGAACAGATCAAAGCCCAATTGGGCCGCATCGTTTCTGTTTATGATGTGCATGATCTCACCGTGGAAGGCCCCAGCGTGGAACGTGAATTGGCCCTGTTCAAAGTGGACGGCGGCGGCGAAAAGCGGGTGGAAGCCCTGCGTCTGGCGGATGTCTTTCGCGCCAATGTGGTGGACAGCACGCTGGATTCATTCACGTTTGAGGTGGTGGGCAGTTCTGAGAAGATCGACGCTTTTGGTGACATGATGCGCCCCTTGGGGCTGTCTGAAATGGTGCGCACCGGCGTTGCCGCCTTGGCACGGGGTTGAAGTCTGATATCATCCGCGAATTCAAACAAAGGAATTCAATGATGTCCTCTTCAGAAGAACGTAGACTTATTGCCAAAATTGCGGACCTTAAAGCCCGTCTTGCAAGCCAAACAGGACAAGAAGCGAACAACATCAGAAATGAAATCGCAGGACTCGAAGCCGAACTAAGCCATGTCCGTGGCAAAGACCCGGGCAAAGCGCGGTCTTAGATTTTAGGTCGCAGTGAGGAAAGTCACGTCGCGCCGGGAAAAGTCCGGCGGCGTGATTCTGCTATGGGTGGGTTTCAAGGAGAAGCCCATGCCTGACGATCAATTCCGCGCCGTATTGGACAGTGTCCGCCGCCCCGTTGAAAGTGCCAACGGGTTGCCCAATGCCCATTACATCGATCCCGCCACTTTTGCGGTTGAATCGGATGCGGTGCTGAAAGCCACTTGGGCCGGATTGGCAGTGGGCGCTGATGTGCCAGAAAACGGCGATGCCAAACCAATGGAATTCTTAGGTATCCCGCTTTTGTTGCTGCGCGACAAAGACGGCGCGGTGCGGGTGTTTGAAAACATCTGCCGCCACCGGGGGATGAAACTGGTGTTGGAGCCCAAAAAGATCGAAGGCGCGATCCGTTGCCCCTATCATTCGTGGTGTTATTCCACCAAAGGCAAGTTGGTCAGCACACCCCATGTGGGCGGGCCGGGACACAATACCCACGCGGCCATCGACAAAGACACCCTGGGTCTGAACGAAGTGCGCAGCCACATCTGGCGTGACGTGGTGTTCATCAACATTTCCGGCACTGCCCAACCGTTTGAAGACATGCACGCCGATCTGATCCAACGCTGGGCGGAATTTGAACAACCCTTGTTCCACGGCGGGGCGGACAGTGCCTTCACCTTGGATGTGAAAACAAACTACAAACTGGCGGTGGAAAATTACTGCGAAAGTTACCACCTGCCGTGGGTCCATCCAGGGTTAAACAGCTATTCCCGGTTGGAAGATCACTACAACATCGCCGAATACGGCGCCTATTCCGGTCAAGGCACGCTGGTATACCGCCAATTCACCGACGACAGCGGCCAAGCCGCCTTCCCCGACTTTGCAAACCTCAGCGACAAATGG
>JAHDCP010000070.1 GCA_020629775.1 Planktomarina sp. | reverse complement strand
CAAGCCCGCCAAGAAACCGCCCTGCCCGAAGGCTTGCGATCGGTGTGCAATATGTCGGTGGAACTGGATCTTTGGGCTGGGCTGGGCACCGTTATGCGGGATTTTGTGCTGGCCCTGGACCCGCCCGTTGCCATGACCCTGTGGGAAGGTGACGCCACCACCATTGCCGGGTGGTTGCAGACCGAAAAATCGGACATGGCCCTGACCTTTGCCCCCCGGGCGGGTGCGGATCAGGTGCAGTTTGAACTGGCCGCGGATGCACTGGTGTTGGTGACCACCGACCCCAAAGCGCCTATGCGGTTTGACCCCGGATACGTGTTCGTGGAAGCTGGTTTGGAATTCGCCCGCGACCACGCCACGTTCTTTGCCGATGCCAGTACACAGCGTTTGTCCTTTGGGTCTGCGCGGTTGGGTTTGGCGCATATCTTGGATCACGGCGGCAGCGCGTATCTGCCCGCACGGATGGTGGATGATTTGTTGGACCAGGGCCAGTTGCACCGCATCAAAGACGCGCCCGTATTCACGCGCCCGGTGTTTTTGGTGGCCAACCGCCGTGCCATTGACGCCTGGGATTGGTTTGACGATGTGTTGCAGGCGCTGCGCACCAGCGTTTAGTGTGCCGCCCAGTCCGCCATCCCAGCGCAGACTTCATCCAACGTCCGCCGCGCCCCGGTTTGCAGATATTCCATGGCTTTTAACGATGCCTCATGTGCCTCGAGACTGGAACCGGCAACACAGTCTTCCACCACGCGGCAGAAGTAATCATGCTGGTGCCCATCGACAAAAGTATAATGCACGCACACATCCGTCAGCGCGCCACACATCAAAATCGTGTCGGCCTTCAGCCCGCGCAACAGGATGTCCAAATCGGTGCCGAAAAAACAGGAATATCGCCGCTTAGGCACGGTGTAATCGCCTGGGCGAAAGCCCATTTGGTCGAATGCAATTTCGGTGCGCGGGTCCCCGTCCAAACAGTGTACGGTTTCGGACCCATCCAATTCACGGCCAAAATCCACCAAATCAGGCCGGTGCACTTCTTTAACAAAAATCACAGGTACGCCCGCATCATGGGCGGCATCCACCGCCACCCGTGCGGCCAACATACGGTCTTTGAACCCCGGCATATTTGGAATGGACCGTTCTTCACTGTCGTCAATGAATGTGCTGGCTTGGATATCGATCACCAGCAAAACGGGTTTGCCTTCGATCATGTTACGGGTGGGCATGGGTCATTCCTTTGGTGTCTGGATTGCGCGATCCAGTGCAAATTCTGCCATTGTATGGGGTCGATTTTCAAGCAATGCCAGAACCGTTTGCGCAATGATGGGGGCCAGGGTCATGCCGCTGTGGGTGACAGCGCAAAACACCCCTTCCAGCCCTGGCACGGGCCCCACCAGGGGAAACCCGTCGGCCGGAACTGGGCGATCCCGCTGCACCGTTCTTTCAATCTGAAAGGACTGCCCCGGAAACGTTTCCCCCAACACTTGCAGCACCCTTGCCGCTTCCAATCTTGCATCATCTTGTGTGCTTTTGGCCAAGCTGGACGCCACCAAAACCCTGCCGTCCGCGCGCTGCCACAGGTCCAATTCTGGGGTCATCACTACGGGTTGGGCCAAGGGGGGCACGGGGTTGGTCCAAAACACCACGCCCGGTTTTGCGATCACGGGCAATTCATAGCCCGCCTGCGCCAAAAGGGGGCCACTGCCATTGCCCGCCGCCACAACGATTTTGTGGCAGCGCCGTTCGGTCCCATCGGCAAGGGTTACGCACCCCGGCGCGATTTTGACCACAGCTGCGTTCACTTGCGCCACGCCGGATTGCGCCAGCTGACCTTGCACCCAATCCATCATGGCTTGGGGGTCGGCGCGGCCTTCATCTTTGACAAAATACATTGTGTCGGGCTGCGCCAACCCTGGTGCCAAATCAGCCGCTTGGGGCGGGGTCACCACGGGTGCCTGATCTGCCCCGAACCCATCCCCCGTTGCCAGCAGCGTGCCGGGAAATTCCACGGGGCAATCCGGGACCTGCGTTTTGATGCGATGCCAAAGCGTCAGCGATTGCCCCCGCAAATCAGCATATACCGGATCGGTCACCGTGCTGGCATTCAACCACACCAAAGATCCGTCAGACGCCCGCTGGGCCCCAGGATCCGCAATCACCGTCACGTCCCACCCGGCCCGCGCGCACTCCCACGCCGCCATGGCCCCAATGATCCCCGCCCCGATGATGGTTACAGATTGTGCCATGACATGCCCCTTCCCCCCCTCCATAAGACAGCGCCAACCATTTGACAAAACCCCCCGCGCCTGGGTTAATTAAACACCTGTTCAATTCCCAAGGATCGCACCATGGATTTCGCCCTGTCAGACGAACAAACCGCCATCTTCGATATGGCCCGGGATTTCGGCGCAGAACACATTGCGCCCTTCGCACGGGATTGGGAAGCGGCGGGTGAAATCCCCAAAGATCTGTGGCCCAAGCTGGCGGAACTGGGGTTCGGCGGCCTGTACGTGCGCGAAGAAAGCGGCGGATCAGGATTGTCCCGCTTAGACGCCACGCTGGTGTTCGAGGCCTTGTCCATGGCGTGCCCATCGGTGGCTGCGTTTTTGTCCATCCACAATATGTGCGCGGCCATGATCGATAAGTTCGGGTCCGATGATCTGCGGCATCGGTATTTGCCACGCGCCCTGACCATGGAAACCTTCTTTTCATATTGCCTGACGGAACCTGGGTCCGGGTCCGATGCTGCGGCGTTGAAAACCAAAGCCGCCAAAACCAACACACATTACGCCCTGACGGGGACCAAAGCGTTCATTTCCGGCGGCGGGTATTCTGACGCATATATCATCATGGCGCGCACCGGCGAAGACGGCCCCAAAGGGGTATCCGCCTTGGTGGTGGACGATGGTGCAACGGGCCTGTCGTTCGGCGGATTGGAAGACAAAATGGGCTGGCGGTCCCAACCCACCCGCCAAGTGCAACTGGATGGCTGCGAAACCCCGCTGGACAATCTGCTGGGGGAAGAAGGCCAAGGGTTTTCCTATGCCATGGCGGGTCTGGACGGGGGGCGGTTGAACATCGCGGCCTGTTCGCTGGGGGCCGCCCAAGCCGCCTTTGACGCCACGCGGGCGTATATGGCGGAACGCAAAGCTTTCGGCAAAACCATTGACCAGTTCCAAGCCCTGCAATTCCGTCTGGCGGACATGGAAATCGCTTTGCAATCGGGCCGCACGTTCCTGCGCCAAGCCGCCTGGAAATTGGACCAAGGCGCACCAGATGCCACGCATTTCTGTGCCATGGCCAAGAAACAAGTCACTGACATGGGCAGCCAAGTGGCAAACGATTGCCTGCAAATGCACGGCGGGTACGGGTATTTGGCCGATTACGGCGTTGAAAAAACCGTGCGTGATTTGCGGGTGCACCAAATTTTGGAAGGCACAAACGAGATTATGCGCATGATCGTCGCGCGGGGTTTGAAGGGGTGACCTTTTTTCGACGTGTCAAAGCACAATTCCTGAAACATGACTTGTGGGCCCTTCGGATGACCCGAAAAGCGCCGTTTTTTGGGATGTTTTTTATTATGGCGCCTTGGCTCATTTGGTTCTTTTTACCTATTTTGGTTCTTATGCCCGTCGTTCTTTTCATTTCCACTAAACCAGTGATCTCCGGTCTATTGGGATTGGGATTTATATTGGTTTTTGCACCGCTCTTTTTCACCAACTATTTTCTCGCGGTTAAAGCGTTTTTCGGCGCGGGCACTGCGCTTGACCAACGGATAGCTTATCGCGAAGAGCAATTGGCACAAATGATGGACCCCTCCTGATGACAGATTTGATCACACGCGTGGATGCCCACGCCGGCCGCATCACCTTGAACCGCCCAGACGCGCTGAATGCCCTGACGTATCAAATGTGTTTGGACATCGAAGCTGCCTTGGACGGGTTCGAAGCGGACCCCGCCATCACGTTGATCTTGATCGATGCAGCCGGTGACAAAGCGTTCTGTGCGGGCGGTGACATCGCGGAAATGTATCGCACCGCGAAAGCGGGCAACTTTGAGTACGGCCGCCAATTTTGGACCGATGAATACCGCCTGAATGCCAAACTGGCCACCAGCCCCAAACCCATCGTCAGCTTTTTGCAAGGCTTCACCATGGGCGGCGGCGTGGGTGTGGGGTGCCACGGCAGCCACCGGATTGTGGGGGAAAGCAGCAAAATTGCCATGCCAGAATGCGGGATCGGCTTGGTGCCCGATGTCGGCGGATCCTTGATCTTGGCCAATGCACCGGGGCGCGTGGGGGAATACTTGGGCACCACCACGGCCCGCATGACCGCCGCCGATGCCATATGGGTGGGCTTTGCAGATACCTTTATTCCTGAAGACCAATGGGATGCCGTCAAAACCGCTTTGTGCGACACGGGCGACGTGGGCCTCATCGCCGGGTTCGCCGCCGATCCCGGCCCTGCACCCTTGGCGGCCAAGCTGGATGACATCAACCGCCACTTCGCTGGCGTGACCCTGCCCGATATTCTGCGGTCCTTGTCCTTTGAAGACACGGACTTCACCCGGGACGCGCTGCGTCGTTTGCGCGGACCTTCGCCCTTGGCCATGGCGGCCGCCGTCGAACTGATTCACCGCAACCGTGGGCAAACAGACATCGCAAAAGCGCTGGACATGGAATACCGCTATACCTTCCGGTCTGCATCTGACGGGGAATTCATCGAAGGCATCCGTGCCTTGATCATCGACAAAGACAAAAGCCCCAAATGGCACCACGATCTGCACGATAATATGGCGATGGACGCCTATAAAATGTTGCGCCCCTTGGGCAAAGACGCTTTGGATTTGTCACAACCAAACGCTGCAACGGGGGACGGCACAATGAAAATCGGATTTTGCGGATTGGGGAACATGGGGGCACCCATGGCCGCCAATTTGGCAGCGGCCGGCCACCAAGTGACCGGCTTTGACCCTGCCACCCCCTGCCCCGACGGTGTGACAGCCGCCAAATCTGCGGCAGACGCTGCCACCGGGGCTGACGTGGTGATCACCATGTTGCCCAACGGCGATATCGCACGGGCCGTGGCGGCCGATGTGCTGGCGGCCATGCCGCCCGGTTCTGTATTGCTGGACTGTTCCACCATTGACGTCGAAAGCGCGCGCGCCATCGCAGCCATGGCGCGGGCCAAAAGTATCGGCGCATTGGACGCGCCGGTGTCTGGCGGCGTGGGCGGTGCGGCCGGCGGGACCCTAACATTTATGGTGGGGGGCGATGGGGCTGCCTTTGAAACGGCCAAACCTTTGTTTGATATCATGGGGCAAAAAGCCGTGCACTGCGGGGACGCGGGCAATGGCCAAGCCGCCAAAATCTGTAACAATATGATCCTCGGCGCCACGATGATCGCCACCTGCGAAGCCTTTGCTTTGGCCGATAAACTGGGCTTGGATCGGCAATCCATGTTCGATGTGGTGTCCACATCTTCGGGCTACAGCTGGACCATGAACGCATACTGCCCAGCGCCAGGCGTGGGGCCAACATCACCTGCGGACAACGATTACCAACCCGGTTTCGCCGCTGACCTGATGCTCAAAGATTTGCGTCTGTCCCAACAGGCGGCCAAAGCCGTAAACGCCGACACGCCCATGGGCGCAGCCGCCCAAGACCTTTATGCCCAGTTCGTCGAACAAGAAGACGGCGCAGGCAAAGATTTCTCGGCCATGTTGCCGCGGTTTGAAAAACGCGATCGGACATAACAGCTTCACTTTGAGACCAAATACCTCGGAGGTTTGGAGGCAGCGCCTCCAAGGCCTGCGTGGCCTGAACGCAAAACATCATGGGCGGGCGCCCGCCCGCGCCGCTTTACGGGCAAAAATTGTTTTACCTTTGGCAACAATCCGTGCACCTTTGGGCGATAATCTGCAGACTGCAGCGTAAAGGGTTGATCACGTGCGATATTCTGACTGGATACAAAAGTTGCATGTGCGGTCGTGGTCCGAAGGCCGGTTTGAACGCTATCTCAACAACACATTGGTTCATTTCAAAGGCACGCGGGACGTGCTGGTGGTGGGGTTCAATTCGCAGTTTGATCTGAAAAAAGACAACGCCGTGTTTGTCCCTTGGGGCAGCGGGTACGCCATGGAACGCGATTTCAGCTTTCTGGGTTTCGCCACCCACATGCCCAACTGGTACCGCGACGGGTGGGCGGCGGAAAAAATCCGTGACCTTGCGGCACAGGGCTTTTTCACGCCTTACCGCAAAATCATTGTTGCAGGCCATTCCATGGGGGGACACGCAGCCTTGGTGCATGCGCCCTTGATCCCCGGCGCACAAGTGGCCGCGTTTTCCCCCCAAAGCACCATGAACCGCGACATCGCCCCCTTCGATGACCGGTTCGGTCGGTCTCACCGGTTGGATTGGTCAGACCCCGCCAGCGATGCCGCCACCGTGGTGGCCAGCCTTGCGAAAGTCAGTTTGTTTTTGGACCCGTCCAACCCAGAAGATGCCCAGCACGCGGACCGGATGACCGGGCCGAATGTTCACCGTTTCCACACATTGCACGCAGGCCACAGCAGCTTTTTGTTGTTGAACCGCATGGGGGTGGCCCATCAGATTATGGACAGCTTGGTGGACGGCACACTGACGCCAGCAGAATTTTATGCAGCGTACCGCAACCGCCGTTACCTGGATTGGTTCCGCAACGCCCTGCTGCAGCATTTTGAAAAGAACGAACGCGACACGGTCGTGGAACGCATCAAGATCGTGCATAAAAAATTCTTGGAAACCGCGGGCGACGACAACCCCACCGATCGCACAGCACCCGATTATCTATGACCGATCGGAACTGCATCCTTGTGGCCACTGTCAAAGACGAAGGGCCGTATCTTTTGGAATGGCTGGCCTATCACAAGGTTATCGGCTTTCAAAAAGCGATCGTTTTTCACAATGACTGCACAGATTACACCGACCAAATTTTACGGGTGATGCATCGGTTCACCGATTTTGTTCGTCAATTCGACAACACCGTAAAGCAAAAAGGGCAACGGCTGGACCCGCAACGCCGGGCGTATCAGCGCGCGCTGACTGTCAAAGATGTGCAGCACGCGGATTACGTTCTGGTGGCAGATGCGGATGAGTTCATGACCATCAAAGCGGGCGCTGGTCACCTGGATGACTTGTTTGATGCAGTGGGGGAAATGGACGTGTTCACCATGACCTGGCGCATGTTTGGCAATAATGGCGTGCAAAACATCACCGGCGATATGGTGACAGAACAGTTTCAAACGGCGCGGCTGGACAACTGGCCCAAGGCATTTCGCCTTTGGGGTGCAAAATCCTTTTTTCGAATGAAAGACGTTAAGAAATTCGGGGTGCACCGCCCCTATCACATCCCTGAGATCCGCGAGGGAGAACATGATATCAAATGGATCAACGGCAGCGGCGAAGACATTCTCAGCGCGTTGCGCAACCGCGGTTGGCGGGTGAATCGCAAAACCCACGGCGCAAAGTTTGCGGAAATGAACCACTATGCTGTGCGGTCGGCGGATGCGTTCTTGGTGAAGCAACAGCGCGGGTCGGCCAATGCAGGTGACAGGGTGCGCTTGGATTTGGATTACTTTGATTTGTACAACTGCAATGACGTGGTGGAAGACGGGATCACCCGCCATATCCCGGCCATCAAAGCGCAAGTCCAAGACTGGCTGAACACAGTGCCCGGTTTGGCCCAAGTCCAAGCGGAATCTTTGAAAATCCACCAAACCATCGCAGCCCAACGCCGCGCAGATATGGCCAAAGAAGACCCAGCCGCCTTGGAACGGTTGGATATAATGGCCAAATGACCCGGTTGCGCATCGAAAGCTTGGGGCTGCCCGGCAGTGGAAAATCCACCCTGGTGGGGGCGTGCCGTGCCCGGTTGGCTGAATGGGGTGTGCCGGATTTAGACGCTGTCCGTTTGGACCAAATCGACCAGAAGAAAAGCCCGCAAATGCCCGTGCTGTGGCCCCAAGAACGGATCAGGCAAGCCTTCAGCGGGGCGCAATTTGGGGCGCGCTGGCCCGATGCGGTGGCGTTTTTCCAAGGGGTTTATGCCAACAACGCCCGCAACTTGGCCATCATCCATGCCCTTGGTGCTGACCATGTGCGGTTTGACAGGGCCAATAAACCCTTACCCTTTTGGGTGGATGAAGGGTTTTTCCACTATGGTGTCCACGCCATCATGACCCTGGATCCAAGCCAAGACACATCAGCTGTTACCCAGTTGGTGGCCGCGTGCCCGTTGCCGGATGCCCTGATCGTCACCCGCGCCGATCCCGACCAAGCCCTGGCCGGGATCCGCCAGCGTGCCGGTCTGGATGCGGACGACGCGCAAAAAGACAAGCGTTTCTTTGATCGGTATGGAACGCCCGCAGATTTTGAACGGCGGGGCCAGATCATTGAAAATATCGCCCAAGGTCTTTCAGCCCGTGGCACCAAAATTTTGGAACTGACAGCCCACGATCCGTTGGATCAGATGGTGGATCACGTCATGCAAGCCCTTCGCTTGGACGCCGCAAAGTAAACCGCGGGTTGGCCGCCAATTGCGCGATGTCGCTTTGGTAAAGCCGTTGCAAATGCGCCTGGTCCCGGTCTGACCAGGGCACAAAGGCCGCCCCTTTGGTTTGACCGAATTGTTCCTTCAAGTCTTTCCACGCATCCAAACCCGCCTGCACACCATCAGCGCGCACAACTTTTTCAAACTCCGCAAGGACCGTCCCACTGGGGGAGGCACGACTGCGGCTGGTGTCATCCATGGGGATCAATCTGTCCGCTGGACGGCCCGTCAAGTCTTCCAACAGCTGCGGCATGGTTTCGCGCAGGTCTTCATAGACCCAGACATTGATTTTCGCGCGGCTAAACACTTGGGCCAACATGTCCAAGACTTCCAACCAACTGGGGGTGTTCACCATTACTTTGGTCATCATTTCTTCTGCGGAGATGTATCTGTGTGCACCCGTTGAACTGATATATTCCAAATAGCAGCTGGCAAAAAACGTGTCATAGCTGCGGATCACCACATCAATTTCAGTGGCAGGAACCGGCAAAGCCGCCCGGAAATACCGCATGTATGTTTTGGGAAACCGGTACAGCAAACCCGGAAACACACATTGCCCCACGTGGCCCGCCACATTTTCTTCGCTTAACACCACCCGATCAAACCGATCAAACGGCACAGATTTCCAAAAATCTGCCGCCAGGGCATCGTATTCTTCGCGGGTTATGGGTTCGCCGTAATCCATGCCGATCTGCTGGTTGGCAAAGGTTTCCGTGACCCGTGTGTATTTATTGCGCAGGCGTTTGTGCGGGACAACGTAGGTGCCAAACCGCTTTAGATTTTCATGGTTGTGGTCCAAAATCCGCTGAATATGCGTGGACGCCGTTTTGTGAAAGCCCAAGTGCAGGCGGAATTCCACGTCCGGCAGTTGGGGTTCACTTTCAGTCATTATTGGTGGTCATTTCCAACACGCGGTCATTGAAATCATCCACCAAGGACCAGCACGCGTGCCATTGGTCCAGCATCTGGTCCATGGCATCCAAAGAAGGTTGGTGGTCTTCAAACAGCTTTTGCTTTCGCCGGAACATTGGCGTTCGGTTTTCCGCTTCAAACGCCAGTGCATTGCCACCCGCGCGCAGCAAGGCCGCGTATTCTGGGGTGGAAAAAAGCGCGTCCAGTACGATGGGGTCTTCCGTGTTCAAATCCAGCTTTGGGAAACACAACTTGCTGCCCGGCAGGCCGGAACTGTTCGTCATCAAGGTACGGTGCATCAACGCCCATATGAACAAACGAATGGACCGTTCTTCTTGGCGCAAATTATATTGAAAGTTACCCTTTAACGGTCCTTCATCGCCCGATCCGTAATAATGCGTGTTGCCCCCTGGTCCGCCGTCAAAAACCAAGTCACACCCGTAATAGCTGACGATTTTTGCCCGCGAATGGGTGGTGGCCCAATACCCGGCAATCATGGTCACCGACCCCGATGTTAAGAATATTCCACCGGCCGTGTTTAAAATCGGGGAAAACTTTTCCACCCCGATGGAAGACAGGCCCGGCCTGGAACGTGGTCTGAATTTCGGCCCAAGGGATTTCAGGAAAACATGAACGTCAAAATCATTCCGCAAACCCCAGGATTTGTTCACAGCAATTTTTTGATAATCTGACAAATCAGCCTCGGCCAAATCAGCAGAAATGGGGGCTGATCCAACGATAATTGCCTTTTTTGCCATAACGTCCTCAAAATGATCTGGGTTCAGTGTTTAACCAAAAAACACTCGGGTCAACTTATCTGCTGTTACGTGAAGATCGTCCACATGGGTTAAGGCCATTTCAACGGAAAAGCGTTGGGCCGGACCGTGCACCGCCAAAGACCCGAAATAACGGTTCTTATTGTCATAAACCGGCACCGCGACGGCGACCATGCCTTCCATGAATTCTTCCCCGTCAACAGCGTAACCCCGCTTACGCACCTGTTGCAGATCTGTCAGCAGACTTTCGAAATCACCGTGGGTGTTGGGGGTCAACTTTTCCAAGACCAAAGTGGACACAAAGCGACTGCGTTCTGACGGGGGCAAGGTGGACAAAAACACCTTACCGCTGGCGGTGCAGTGAAACGGGACTTCGGACCCCACAGGCAATGCCACACGAAACGCCCAGTCCGTTTCCACCCTGTCACGGTATTGCATGCCTGCTTGGCCCGGTTGCACAAAGTTCACCGTTTCGCGGGTGGCATCTGCCAGTTGTTTCATTATGGCGTGGCGGGCCGTGTGGAATTGGGCTGCGTTCAACACCCCATTGGCAACTTCGCGCAATCGCAACCCTGGGCGCAAACGGTTCCCGCCCGTGTCCCGCATCAAGAATCCTTCGTCCACCAAGGACGTGCAAATGCGGTGCACGGTTTGCTTGGGCAATCCCAATTGTTCGGCCACCGCAGTGGCTGTCAAAGTGGTGGGGGATGCGCTGATGGTTTCCAGGATCAGCAAGGCCCGCATATTTGTTGCGACACGGCTCATTTTTTCAAAGAAAGCGCTTGGTAGTGAACATTTTCTATGCTTATCCTGATTTCTTACAAAAATCGAGACAAAAAGTCTCAATATTTAATATTTCCAGGGGGGAAATGTGGAGTTCGACTTCATCGTAGTGGGCGCAGGCTCTGCCGGATGCGCGTTAGCGGCCCGTTTGTCAGAAAATGGCAAGCATACCGTTGCCCTGCTGGAAGCAGGCTCCCGCGATTGGAATCCCTGGATCCACATCCCCGTTGGCTATTTCAAAACCATGGGCAATCCCAAAACCGATTGGTGTTTTGAAACCGAAGAAGACCCCACATCGGGAAACCGGTCCCACAAGTGGCCCCGTGGCAAGGTGCTGGGGGGATCAAGTTCCATCAACGGCTTGTTGTATGTGCGCGGTCAAAAAGAAGATTACGATGGCTGGCGCCAAATGGGATGCACTGGCTGGGGTTGGGACGATGTTCTGCCCATCTTCAAACGCTCTGAAACATGGCATGGCGGCCAGGATGAAGACCGCGGCACCGACGGACCATTGATGGTGTCCCCCAAAAACCTGTCGCGTGAAATTGTCGATCACTGGGTCGATGCCGCTGTTGCAGCCGGCTATCCTCTAAATGAAGATTACAATGCCGGTGACCAAGAAGGCGTGGGCTACTTTCAGCAAACCGCTTACAAGGGTCGCCGTTGCAGTTCTGCTGTGGCATATCTGAAGCCCGCCCGTGGCCGCAAAAATCTGCAGGTTATCACCCATGCCCACACATCCCGGGTGGTGATCGAAGATGGCGTGGCCGTTGGCGTTGAATTTGAACGCAAAGGCAAAATGCAAACCATCAAGGCCCGCCGTGAAGTGGTGTTGTCCGCTGGGGCTTTGGCATCGCCGCAAATCATGATGTTGTCGGGCCTGGGTCCGTCAGAAGAATTGGCAAACCACGGCATCAGCGTCATCCGCGACATGCCTGAAGTGGGGCAAAATTTGCAAGACCACCTGCAAGCGCGCCCTGTTTTCAAGACAACCCTGCCCACGATGAATGTTGAAACCAACAACATTTTCAAACAGGTGTTGATTGCCGCCGAATACGCGATGTTCCGCACTGGCCCCATGACCATGGCGGCCAGTCTGGGCACCGCGTTCTTGAAAACGGACGAACGCTTGGCCACGCCAGACATTCAATTCCACATTCAGCCCTTCTCGGCGGACAAGCCCGCCGATGGGCCGCATAAATTTTCTGGCTTCACGGCATCTGTGTGTCAGTTGCGCCCGGAAAGCATGGGCCATGTTGGCCTGAAGTCAGGTGATTTCCGCCAAAACGCGGCTGTTTTGCCCAATTACCTGTCCACCACATTGGACCAACAAACAGTGGTGAAGGGCATCCAAGTGGCGCGCAAGATCGCTGGGTTTGATCCGGTGAAAAGCCACATCACCGAAGAACATTCCCCAGGGGCCCATATCGCCCCAGATGATGAAGCCGGGATTTTAGAATGGGCGCGGCAAACCGCCGTTTCCATTTATCACCCCGCAGGAACATGCCGGATGGGCGCCGACGAACAGTCGGTCGTTGATCCGGATTTGAAGGTACGCGGAGTAAAAGGCCTGCGTGTGGCAGATGCATCCATAATGCCACGTCTGGTTTCCGGAAATACAAACGCGCCGTGCATCATGATTGGTGAAAAAGCGGCGGACTTGATGTTGAGGAGTGCACAAGCATGATGGATTTAATTTGGGATTATGGTCGGATCGTGATCGCCGACCTTATTCTTTCGGGCGATAATGCCCTGATTATCGGCATGGCCGCAGCCGGGCTTGCGCCTGAATTGCGCAAGAAAGCCATTTTGTTCGGCATGGTGATTGCTGCGGTCCTGCGGATCGTGTTCGCCGTCGTCGCCACCAAGCTGTTGGGCGTTCAGGGGCTTTTGTTCGTGGGTGCGCTGCTGCTGTTTTGGGTGTGCTGGCGTTTGTACACAGAAATCAGGGAAGGCCAGGACGAAGAAGCCCAGCACGCCATGGAAATGGCTGAAAATCCCGAAGCTGGATACACAGGCGCCCCGCGCAAGACGCTGTACGCAGCTTTGGTTTCGATTACGATCGCAGACGTTTCCATGTCTTTGGACAATGTTTTGGCCGTTGCCGCCATCGCGGATGGGGACACCACAAAACTGGTGTTTGGCCTGGGCCTTGCGATTGTGCTGATGGCGTTTGCCGCCACATTGATCATGAAAATTCTGACAAAGTATCCTTGGATTTCCTGGCTTGGCTTAATCGTGCTTGTCTATGTCGCCTGCGAGATGTTCTATCGTGGTGTTGTGGATATCGACACGGGCGTCGGACCGATGCTTGGATTGATGGAGGGGTGGCCCACCGGAAAAGGCAGCCACTAATTCCCATAAGAATACCCGCGTCTGAAGCCTTCGGGGCGCGGGACCAAAATTTAGAGGGCTCAACAAGGGAGAAACACATGTTTAACCTCAAATCTCTGGTCAAGACGACAGCTGTTGCCGCTGTTGCTTTGTCCGTAGGTTCCGCTGCTTTCGCTGAGAAAGTTCTGCGGATCCAATCCGTTCTGCCAACAACGGCTGACGAAGTTGTTATGCTGAACGCATTCGGCGACGACGTTGCTGCCCTGACTGGCGGTTCCTTGACAATCGAAGTTCTGCCTGCGGGTGCCGTTGTTGGCCCACGCGACATCATG
>JAHDCP010000004.1:30922-63055 GCA_020629775.1 Planktomarina sp. | reverse complement strand
TGACGTGCGGTTTGGAACGTTCAAACTTTTCCTTAGCCATGGAATGGCTCCTTCTTTTCTCACGTGGCGGTGCGCGATGCGCGCACCCTACGGGGTTGGTGTAGGATGGGCACAAGGCCCACCACGGATGACGCAAGGGCGAAACGCCCCAACGGATATCGCGCGCGAGATATGGCAGAGAGGAAAGAAAATCAAGCCCCGTTGGGGGATCAGACCCTATGTTTCGCCGTCTGAAAACCAGGGCTGCCTACGCATCCAGCTTTCCGTGGCGCGGGCCGCGGCATTCGCCAAATCAGTTAGCTGTTCGTCGCGGGAGTTTGCCAACCCCGACGACACCACGCTGCCAGCTGAAAATGATTCGAAGGCTGAAATTTGGTGCGGTTCATTCAACACCTGTTGGGTTTCGGAATCCACCAAAATGATCCGTAACAAAACCAGCGACTTCGGGGCCGCCACAACAGGAACCCCCACCTGCGCCAGGACATACCCATCAATGACAATGCCGATGTCCACAGCTCGGTCACCTTGAAAGCGTGAAAACCGGGCAGTGAAGGCAGTTTTCATTGCGCTTTCCCATTCTTCAGCCGTGGCGGATCGCGACAATGGGCCCTTTTGCAAATCGGCTGCAGCCTTTGGAACGATCAAACCCATTTTGAAGTTGCCGAGTGGCTCTACCGGGCCCGCCAGATCCCCAGTGGCAGAACAGCAGGCCAGCACAAATGTCAAAACGGCAAAAAGAACAACGCGCATAAAACCTCCAAATAGCTCAGAACTGGGTAGCCGCGCAAATCCAGAAAGACAATTGCAGCGCTGCCGCTGGCTAGTTGCACATGTTCTTCAAAGCTGCCCATTCTGCCGAAGTCAAAATATCAACGTAGGTTTCATTCGGGTTAAAAGCCGACCTCGCCGTTTCTGCACGTTTTTGCGTTGGGGGATGACTGGACGCCCAACCATCTGCGGCAGCGGCATCTCCGTATTCATCGGTCAGAGAATCGAAGAAGTCAGCCAAACCGGCCGGGTTAACACTCACCCTTTTCATGGCATGAATCGCAAAGTCATCAGCTTGGGTTTCAGCCAGCCTTGAATGACTGGCGTTCACCAATTGTTGTGCCACAATGGCGGCGACGGTGCCACCTGTTGCGTCACCAAACAGCAGAGAAATCACGCCCGCTGAGCCGGCTGCCCGCAACACACTTTCCATTGGGTGTCGCTCTATAACGTGGGCAATTTCATGGGCCAACACACCGGCAATTTGTTCTTGGGTCGTTGCATTCTGAATCAAACCGTCGAAAAACGTTAATTGCCCACCCGGCAGGGCAAATGCATTGAGTTCATCAACATCCACCACCTGCACACGCAAATCATATCCTTGCGTATTTTCCGGGGCCAACGCCCTCAGCATTTTATCAAAAGCCGCCTGCCCTGCCGCATCGCGACAAATCCATTCGCCATCTGACGAACCATTCAGCAAAAATTCCACCTGACGTTCCACCATGCGGCCAATGCCCGCTTCACGTTCGGGGGAAATGAACGCTGCCAAGGCAACAGCCAAAGCTGGAACAATCGCAAAGACCATGGCGGCAACAGATCCCAAAGCGAACACCGCCCAAATGCCCACCCGGCGCTTTTGCTTTGCGGAGATATCGTTAGATGCATGAAGCTTGCAAAGCCGCGCCAAATCGTCCCAATCCAATGTCCCAATAGATATGCGTTCTGGGGCCTCTTCCGCGCTGAGCCGCAAAACAGCCCCCCCTTGATTGAGGTCTTTCTGGGATCGGATTTGGTTTAACGGCCAAGACGCAAGCGGTCGGCCATCAGCATCAAAAAGTTGCAAAGCATTTTGGCCATCCGACCATACAATATGAATGCTGCGCGGAGTGGCGGTGACCCCATCAAAGAACGTTGCGCGACAACTGGGCATCAGAAGCCACCCCCAAAATCCAGGGCGTCAGCCATGCCATCAGCATCCACAATCTGATCACCTGTCCGCTGCTGGGTGTCAGCCAGATTGGTCACTTGTAGAACCTTGGTGGATCGAAGCAGATAAGCCAGGGTGGGTACTTGGGCAAAGGCTGTCCAAGCGGCTGAAATCAGCAAAAGCATCAACAAATACAGCAGGCTTGCGGCAAAAAATACCCAGCGGGAGGTCACTTCACGCGCCCCTTCCCCGCCTACGATTTCAAAGAAGCGTTCGCCAATATCTTCAAAACCAGCGACTTCGGCCAAAATGGCGATTCCAGCTAAAAATGCAACAATCACAACTGCACACACCATAGTTGCTGCCAGATAGTACCCAAAAACGCGCCAAACCCGGGCAGTGCAGACAGCGATTTCTGCCCCGTTGAAAAGCCGGGCATTCACCAAACGCCTGAAACCGTGGGCGCGCGCATGTGCCATCCCAAACAACGGCAGAAAGCAAAGCGCCAGAAAAGTGAGCCCCATATAAGCAGCGAATTGATTGCTGTTTTCCTCAAGTCCTTCCAAGAAAAGAGAAGGGCCGAAATATTCTGCGATTGTATTGATTGCAGTTACGAACAGCGAAAAGAACATCACCATACATATCACCATGGGCAGAAACGGTCTGATCAAAAGGTGCCAACGCCCCGTTTGCTCAAACCGTGATTGCCCGAACGACAACCGATTGATCCGAAATTTTTCCAGCCAAATCTTTTGAATTGGATAAAAAAGTCCAAGCGTCAAAATGGTCAATAACCAAAGCAAACTGGCACGCCACATGTAAGACTTTGCTGCAGCGTCCATGGCAAAGCGAATGCCCCGCCACCGTGTTCGGGCCGCTGTGTAACGCGCTGCTCGATATTGGGCGAAAGTGATCGCTGGCAACAACAACAAAAATGTGGATCCCCAGATCATCAAATCGAAGACGCCAGGTTCATTGACCACAGACGTATCGGATTGAGCAGGGTCGAATTGGCCCAGAAGTGAAAAACCAACGAAGGTTACCAAAATTTGGGCAATCGCCAGATAGACAGCCAAAATCACGACAGCGATGGAAAACCCCATAAATTTTTCCAAGCCGGTGCCGTTATATTCCAAACCTTGTCCACCGGCAGAAGCCGATGACCAAATGTAACGCCGCACACGCGAACGCGCCCAAAAGCGATAAATGCCCAGGGTGGCAACTGTCACCACAGCGGTCCAGATCAAAAGCCAAAAGACGCGTAGACGGTTGCCTGAAAATTCTAATTCCAGGGTGGCGGGGCGCTCTGCAGCCGCATCATTCGTTGCAAATCCTACATCTTTGGCGGCCAAACCACCTTGCGCAACGGAAGTGTTTTCTGCTGTCATGTTCAGTTGTTAGCTGAATTTGTTATCACGGGGAAATCCGCGAGGCGCCATGCGTCCGGTGCCAGCGCGCTTGCCGATCCATTCATCCAACTCTGGCTGCCCAACATTTCGCGTCCGTCCCGCCGGATCCGACCAGGACAGGCCGTCACCCAGAACAAAGCTCGTGGCGTCACTTAACCCACCATCTTTGTACTTTTGCAAACGAACCCCTTTGCCACGACCCATTTCAGGTAATTCAGCCAACGAGAACACCAGCACTTTTCGGTTTTCACCGACGCAAGCGACATGGTCACCCATGACAAGTTTTGCCAAAAGCGCGCTGACCTCCCCTTTGACGTTCAACACTTGCTTGCCGTTACGCGTTTGGGCCACAACTTCTGCCTCAGGCACGATAAAGCCATCACCCGCAGTCGATGCCACCAAACGTTTCACGGTGGGATCATGAATGAAGAAATCAACGATTTCAGCTTCTTGCGGCAGATCCACCATCAAACGCAGTGGTTCCCCCATACCACGCCCGCCAGGCAAGTTGGACGCTTGCAGTGTATAAAATCGACCATTGGATCCAAATGCTATCAGCTTATCAGTGGTCTGTGCGTGGAACACAAAACGTGCTTCATCACCGTCTTTATACTTCAATTCCTTGTCCAATGGCTGATGACCGGACATCGCCCTGATCCAACCCATTTTGGAACAGACAACCGTGATCGGTTCCTTTTCGATCATGGCTTCCAACGGCACTTCTTCAACTTCTGTAGCTTCGGCGAATGTCGTGCGTCGCACACCACCATCTGCCGACTTGCCAAAAAGCTTGCGTGTTTCACGCAACTGGTCTGCGATATTGGACCACTGCAAGGTGTCATCGGACAACAAATCATCCAGCCCTGCCCGTTCTTCCATCAACTTATCGCGTTCCGACAGCAGCTCCATCTCCTCTAGCCTTCGCAAAGACCGCAAACGCATGTTCAAAACAGCTTCGGTTTGCACTTCTGTCAGCTCACCGTCGCCCGGACCGGGTGTTTTATAATCCGCTTCATTCATGGCGCGCACGAAATCTTGCGACCAGTCTTCGCGCATCAATGCGCCCTTGGGATCATCATCATATCGGATGATGTCGATCACACGATCCAAGTTCAAAAACGCGATGATCAAGCCTTCCAGAACCTCAAGGCGATGATCGATCTTATCGATGCGGTACTGACTGCGGCGGATCAATACATCCCGGCGGTGATCCAAGAACGCGCGCAGCACTTCCTTCATGCTGCAGACTTTGGGGGTCAGCCCATCGATCAACACATTCATGTTCAAACTGAACCGCACTTCCAAATCAGAACTGCGATACAGCATGTTCATCATCATTTCGGGATCGACGTTTTTGGTGCGTGGTTCCAAGACGATGCGCACGTCTTCTGCGCTTTCATCACGCACATCCGCCAATATTGGAATCTTCTTGGTTTGGATAACCTCTGCCAACTTTTCAATCAGCTTGGACTTTTGCACTTGGTACGGAATTTCGGTGACCACAATTTGCCAGGCACCCCGGCCCAAATCCTCTTTCTCCCACCGGCATCGAAGACGAAATGCCCCGCGGCCTGTGCGATAAGCTTCTGCAATATTTTCTGGCGGCTCCACCAGAACGCCGCCTGTTGGGAAATCGGGGCCCGGAACATATTCCATCAATGTGTCGTCGCGGGCGTTCGGGGCTTTGATCAAATGCAAACACGCCGCAATTAACTCATCCAAATTGTGGGGCGGAATATTGGTCGCCATGCCAACGGCAATCCCAGAAGATCCGTTTGCAAGCAAATTGGGCAAAGTCGCCGGCAGAACAGCCGGCTCGGTCAATGTGCCGTCATAATTATCACGAAAATCAACCGCGTTTTCGGACAAACCTTCCATCAACGCTTCGGCAATCACTGTCAGCCGCGCTTCTGTATATCGTTCGGCCGCAGGATTATCCCCGTCAATATTCCCAAAATTGCCTTGCCCATCCACTAGGGGATACCGCACTGCAAAGTCCTGGGCCAAACGCGCCATTGCATCGTAAATCGCTTGGTTTCCGTGCGGGTGGTAGTTCCCCATCACGTCTCCGCTGATTTTGGCAGATTTCCGAAATCCCCCTGTGGGCGACAGCTTGAGTTCGCGCATCGCATAAAGAATCCGGCGATGAACCGGCTTCAAACCATCCCGAGCGTCCGGCAATGCGCGGTGCATAATTGTCGAAAGCGCATACGTAAGATACCGATCCCCAATGGCGCGGCGCAAAGGTTCTGCAACTTCTTGCAAGATGATATCGGTGTCGTCGTCATTATCGGCCATAGATATGGTGTACCGACCGCGATTCTGCCCGTCCAGCGCAAACAGAATAGCCTCGGTTGAAATTCACGGGAACGTTTCGAATTTTTTTCCCCCGGGTGATGATTTATCAACCTTGATATCGCATACAGGATCACCGATTGCAGGGTGCCAAGGGGGCGACCACCATGTGGAAATTTATTCTTTGCAGCTTTTTGTTTCTGGGCTGGGGCTTTTATGAGCTGAGCGGCGGCGCTGATTTTGCGGCTCCGCCTGAGAAGGCGCGCGTGGCCAAACAATTGGCAACATATGATGTTCCCGAAGACAGCACCCAAACTGCGCCAACCTTGGTGGCCGCAGCCCCTTCCATTGCAACACCCGAAATCGATGTAGAAGTAGAAGCACAGCCTGCTGCCCCTATAACACAAGAAGACGTTATCTTGGCGTCATCCTCACGCCCCCAAGCCCGCAGCACGGAATCAGAAGCAGAAGCAGGAACTGGTGAAACATTCACCCCCACAGTTGCGCCAGCTGTTGAAGTTGAAGAAACACATACCGCCGATCTGCGCAGCGTGTCGGGCAACCGTGTGAACATGCGGGGCGGCCCGTCTACCGACTTTGAGGTTTTGGCCAAACT
The DNA here is from genome assembly GCA_020629775.1 of Planktomarina sp. Taxonomy (GTDB): domain Bacteria; phylum Pseudomonadota; class Alphaproteobacteria; order Rhodobacterales; family Rhodobacteraceae; genus Planktomarina. The sequence continues at coordinate 56,817 of JAHDCP010000004.1, read as the reverse complement.
TGTGCGCGGCGACCAAGTGCAAGTGTTGGAAAGTACAGGAAGCGGATGGGTGAAGTTGGAAGTTGTGGCCACGGGCCAGGTCGGCTGGATGGCTGAACGACTGTTGACGCGCTGATCCAAGCCCACGTATTCAGCCCACAGATGTTTAAGGGCTGAAGTATGAAATCAATTCTTATCACTGGATGCTCCTCTGGCATCGGTTATGATTGCGCAAAAACCTTGCACGAAATGGGCTGGAAAGTCTTCGCCAGTTGCCGCAAGCAGGAGGACTGTGACCGGTTGGAGGCCCAAGGCATTCGAAGCCCGCTGATCGACCTGGCCAATCCAGAAAGCCTTAATGGTGCAATCGAACGGGTCATTGCGGAAACAGGCGGCACCTTAGATGCACTTTTCAACAATGGGGCTTTTGCCATTCCCGGTGCCGTCGAAGATCTTCCAACCGATGCTTTGAGCGAGATCTTTCAAACAAATTTTTTCAGCTATCACGAACTGACTAGGCAAGCGATCAAGGTCATGCGCGCTCAAGGTTACGGTCGCATTCTGAATTGTTCATCCGTTCTTGGCCTTGTCGCGCTGCGATATCGCGGCGCGTATAATTCCACCAAATTCGCCATGGAAGGTTTGTCTGATACATTGCGTGCAGAAATGCGCGGCACGGGCATCCATGTGGTTCTGATCGAACCGGGTCCGATCACCACCCGCATTCGCGAAAATGCACGGGAACCATTTGAACGTTGGATCGATTGGGAAAATTCGCCACGGCGCAAGGAATACGAAGCTTTGCGGCACCGACTTTATGCTGACTACTCCAAAGACACGTTTGAACTGCCACCAAGCGCGGTGACCGATAAGGTGATCCACGCTTTGGCCAGTTCCAACCCAAGACCTCGATATGGCATCACTAAGGCCACGCACATCATGTCGTTTTTGAAACGTGTTCTGCCGACACGGCTTTTGGACAAAATCGTTTTAAAGTTCTAACTGGCCAATGCGCCTGCGCCCCCTACATTGGGGGTAAGTCTGGATAGGGATTCCCATGGATAAAGATCCTCTTTTAATCGTTGCTACGGTCGCATGCATCGTGGTGGTGGCAATTTTGGCCATTGGTATCGGCGGTTTCGCCCAGGGCGGCGAATTCAATCGCAAATATGGAAATAAACTAATGCGTTTGCGCATTGCCGCTCAATTTGTGGCGATATTGCTCATTTTGGCGGTGATCGCGTTGCGCGGAAACGGAGGAAGCTGATGGTTGTTTTAAGCAAAATTTACACCAAAACGGGTGACAGTGGTGAAACCGCTTTGGGCAACGGATCAAGGGTGGCAAAGCATTCCCAACGGGTGGAGGCTTACGGGACGGTGGACGAAGTGAACGCCACAGTCGGCATGGCCCGGCTTCATTCCACAGACCCCATGGATGCCCAATTGGCAGCAATCCAAAATGATCTGTTCGATCTGGGTGCTGACTTGTGTCGTCCAGATATGGATAAAGATTCGGATGCAGAATATCCGCCGCTTCGCATGACCGAAGCGCAAGTTGAACGACTTGAAGCTGAAATCGATGCCATGAACGCAGAACTGACCCCATTGCGTTCCTTCATTTTACCAGGCGGATCAGCTTTGGCGGCGCATTTGCATTTGTCACGAACAGTGGCGCGCCGCGCAGAACGCTTGTCCGTCGAACTTGGGTCCATCGAAGCCATCAATCCCGCAGGCACAAAATACCTTAACCGATTGTCTGATTGGTTTTTTGTGGCAAGCCGTATCGCCAACAACAATGGCAACGATGATGTGCTTTGGGTCCCGGGGGCCAATCGGTAAAGTTTAAACCTACCAAACCGCCGACTCGACGCCAATGGGAAACAAATTGGTGAAAACGCGGCGTCACCGAACCGTAACCCGACGTTTTTTCCCTGTCACGCGGCAGCCATCGGGCTTACTTACGGTCGACAGAAATGCTTGGGGCTGATTCACAGCCGCTTTAATTATGGAGAACCGCAGATGAAGGTACTTGTGCCCGTCAAACGCGTGATCGACTACAATGTGAAGGTCCGCGTCAAAGCGGATGGCAGCGGCGTCGACCTCGCGAATGTTAAAATGTCGATGAACCCATTTGACGAAATCGCAGTCGAACAGGCCATTCGCCTGAAAGAAGCTGGTCAAGCGGAGGAAGTTATTGCTGTATCTGTTGGCGTTAAGCAAAATCAAGAAACACTGCGTACAGCCCTAGCTATGGGCGCTGATCGCGCAATTTTGGTGATTGCAGCTGACGACGTACACAACGACATCGAACCCCTGGCCGTTGCCAAAATCTTGAAAGGGATTGTCGACGAAGAACAGCCGGGCGTTGTATTATGCGGCAAACAAGCCATCGACAACGATATGAACGCAACGGGCCAAATGCTCGCCGCGCTGTTGGGCTGGAGCCAAGCAACATTTGCGTCTGAACTTTCAATAGACGGTGATAAAGCAACCGTTACCCGTGAAGTAGACGGTGGTTTGCAAACGATCGCAGTGAACATGCCCGCAGTGGTAACCGTTGATTTGCGCTTGAACGAACCACGGTATGCGTCTTTGCCAAACATCATGAAGGCCAAGAAAAAGCCTTTGGATGAAAAGACACCCGCCGATTACGGCGTGGATGTGGCGCACCGTTTGGAAATCGTTTCCACGGGCGAACCCGAAGAACGGGCCGCTGGTATTAAAGTGGGTTCGGTTGATGAACTTATTGAAAAACTCAAAGAAGCAGGAGCAGTCTAATGGCAGTTCTTCTTATTGCTGAAGTTGTAAACGGTGAGTTGTCTGTCGACAGCACAGCCAAGGCCCTGACCGCTGCCAAGCAAATGGGTGACGTTACAATCCTGTGCGCTGGCGCTGGCTGCAGCGGCGCTGCGGACGCAGCTGCCAAGCTGGACGGTGTTTCCAAAGTTTTGTGCGCCCAAGATGATGCCTATGGGCACGACTTGGCAGAACCAGTGGCGGATTTGATCGTCGGGCTGGCTGGCGACTACGATGCCATTGTCGCACCTTCCACGGCTGCATCTAAAAATACGTTGCCACGGGTTGCCGCAATGTTGGACGTTATGATCGTGTCTGAAATCACAAAAGTGGTGGACGCTAAGACATTCGAGCGTCCAATTTATGCTGGCAACGCGATCCAAACTGTAAAATCCACAGATGCCAAAGTTGTTGGCACCATCCGGACATCAACATTCGATGCTGCTGCAGAAGGCGGTTCTGCGTCTGTTGAAAGCATTGATGCAGCGGCCAATCCTGGCTTGTCCTCATGGGTTGAAGACAAAGTTGCCGCCAGCGATCGTCCAGAGCTGACATCGGCTGGAATCGTTGTGTCTGGCGGCCGTGGTGTTGGGTCAGAAGATGATTTCAAACTGATCGAAGGCCTGGCTGACAAATTGGGTGCCGCCATTGGCGCATCCCGTGCGGCTGTTGATTCCGGCTATGCGCCCAACGATTGGCAAGTGGGACAGACCGGTAAAGTGGTTGCCCCGGACCTGTATGTTGCAGTCGGCATTTCTGGCGCCATCCAGCACTTGGCAGGTATGAAAGACAGCAAAATCATCGTGGCCATCAACAAAGATGAAGAAGCCCCGATTTTTCAAGTTGCCGATTTTGGCCTGGTGGCCGATCTGTTCGACGCGGTGCCTGAGCTGACATCGAAGTTAGGCTAAACCAAACAAAACGGGCGCCACTCAGGCGCCCGCTTTTTTGATCCAGTGCTTTTCCCGTCAAATCTTGTTGGCAGGTAAATCCATCGTAAGTTTACGCAAATATGCCATGTAACCGCGTGGATCTCCTTTCCACTTTTCAGAATCTTCCGGTGTGATTGCTGCCCCTACGGTTGGCGCTTGCGGTGTGTTCTTTTGGTTTGCAATTTCATGGATCAGCAATCCTTGCCGCAACGTGGCTGAAATCTTGTTGGCAACGTGATACCAACGTGAATTCTGCCCACTGAATTTCACCGGCACGACTGTCGCACCAGACCGTTGGATCATTTTGGCTGTGAAAACATTCCATTCCCGTTCGATAGCGGGACCGAAATAAGTGTCCGAAGATGCCACAACACCCGATGGGAAAACTGCAATCACGCCGCCTGCTTTCAAATAAGCCATGGCTTCCGCACGCATTTTCAAGCCCTTTTCTTGGGCGTCTTCATCGTGGGGGAACGGCACAGAAATCATAAACTGGCCAGCACCATCGTCCAGTTCTGTCAAAAGTGAACGGGTTAAAACGCGATAATCCTGCCTAACTTTGCCGATCAAATCAGCAATAACCATCCCGTCCACCAAACCGTGGGGATGGTTCGCAACCACAACAACTGGCCCGGTCTTCGGAATATTTGCAAGCTGATCAGCAGGGGTTTTCAAGGGAACACCCATCACATCCAACGCCTGCCGGAAGAACGTGTGATCGTTTGGTTGGCCCAGCTTTTCGAAGCGACGCACCCAGCGCACAATTGTCAACTTTCCAGTCAACCACTCCAAACCAGAAATCACATTGCGCAACACTGGGTTTTTGAAAGTGTCCGCATAGCTGAGCTGGTTGATCGTATAACGGGTCGGATCCCCGGAACGCCTGGCCAATTGCTTGGATTCTAAAATTGTTGACACATAGCCCCCATATCGCCGCTTTGAACGGTCATTGGTCTTCTCCAAACCGGTCCGCAAGAAGCTCTGCCAATGCATTGGTCAGCGCCTCAGCCTGGGGGCCGCGCGTTTCGATCTCGATTTCTGTTCCTTTGGTGGCTGCCAACATCAACAACCCCATTATGCTATCGCCCTCGGCTTCTTGGCCATCGCGCGAAACAGTTACATCAGCATCGAAGCCTTCCACAGTTTCGACAAATCGCGCAGACGCGCGGGCGTGTAAGCCTTTTTGATTGATGATGGACAATACCGTTTTCATGAGGGGGGCTTAAGACGTGGCGGGCACACAATCAAGATACTTGCGGCCAGCAACCACTGCACGGTTAACGGCCTGTTCCAGCGGCAACTCTCTGCTTTTGGCCAATTTCACCAACATTGGCAGGTTTGCACCGTAAACCACACGGCGATTCGCCTTTTCGCAAGCCAACATCGAAAGATTGGACGGCGACCCACCAAACATGTCCACCACGACGGCTACACCGTCCCCCATATCTACGGCATCGACTGTTGTTTGAATTTCAGATTGTTTCGCGGCGCGATCATGATCCGCTTGGACTGGCACTGCTTTAATACCATCTTGTGCGCCAACAACATGTTCAACTGCCGAAAGATATTCTTCGGCAAGACGACCATGGGCTACAATGACGATCCCGATCACGCAGTGAGTTCCTTCCCAATCAGTTCGGCACTGGCACGGCACGTTCCAATTCACGATGCCGGACAGACAGGTGCCAATCTTCCACAGATGACAACTTATCAAACAGTGCCTCTGCTAATGTCACAGAACGATGACGTCCGCCAGTGCAACCAAACGCGATAGACACGTGGCTGCGCCCTTCTTTTGCATGTTGCGGCAGGACCAAAGTCACCAATTGAAAGACCTGATCCAAGAACGCCTCAAAACTGGGGTCCTTGCGGACAAAATCTTGCACAGGTTTGTCTTTACCTGTTTGCGGGCGCAAGGCTTCTTCCCAATGTGGATTTTGTAAAAACCTACAATCAAACATCATGTCCACAGATCGCGGCAAACCACGTTTGTAAGAAAAGGACTGAACTGAAACCCCCATGGCAATGTCATTATCCAAGCCAAACCATTGGCGCACCTCTGACTTCAAATCATGGGGGCTGAGGGGAGTTGTATCAATCAGGATATCCGCCCTGGCTTTAATCGGAACCATCAAGCCCAACTCTTGTTCAATCCCTTTCAATGGTGGGGCTTCGGGGCTTATCGGGTGCTTGCGACGGGTTTCTGAATATCGGCGCACCAAAGCATTGGCGGCACAATCCAAATACAAAACTTCGGAACGCACATTGGGGCGTGCGTTCAAGCTATCGATCAATTCTATCAACTGAGCGATGGAAAAATCTCGATTTCGGACATCGATGCCAAGCGCCAGCGGTCGCCCCTCCAACGGGGCATCAATCAAGGCTGGGATCAAGGACAAAGGCAAATTGTCTATCACCTCAAATCCGCTGTCTTCCAAAGCGTGGATGGCCGTGGTGCGCCCTGCCCCCGATGGGCCGGTGATCAAGACCAAGTGCTTTTCTTTGGTTTCAGCTTTCATTGGTAGCAATTCCAGATTTCAAAAACTGCAGGATGACAGATGCGAGGCTCGGCATCGCCTTTGCCCTAAGATAGGGGCATTCAACGCCTTGAAAAGTCGTAGTCACGCAATCGGGAAGCCGGCCGGGCGCCGCTTCGGTTAGATCAACTATCAATTCACACTTTGCATGGTTCACGTTTTGGGCCGCCAAAACCGCAAAGCCCCGTGCTTCGATCATACCCGCAATCGGTTGCGGCGCGCATAGTGTCAGCACTTCTGCATGGTCTTTTAACTCCACCCGATCATCTGCGATAAGATCAGCATCGAAGGCCATCAATTCCAAAGCCAAGGATGACTTGCCGCTGCCAGACGGCCCGATAATCAAAACGCCTTTGTCGCGCCACGAAACGGCTGTAGCGTGAATGACAAATTTGCTTGGGTCACCGCTCTTGTTTTGCCAAGCCACCGAAACCACGGCGATTAAAGCGGCAAGCCAACAACAAAGCGGGCGCCCAAGGGTGGCGTATCTTCATCAGCACCCGCTGGTCGAATGTTTTCTGCCCAAATGACGCCACCGTGCGCTTCCACAATTTGTTTTGATATGGCCAAACCAAGACCGGAATTGTTCCCGAACTGCCCTTCAGGCCGTTGCGAATAAAACCGTTTGAATACCTTTTTCAGCGCGTTGTTGGGTATGCCTGGTCCGGTATCTTCCACCACCACCAATACCCTGTCCCCACGTGTTCTGGACCAAACGCGAATGGCATCACCGTCTTCGCAAAACGAAATGGCGTTGGTAATAAGGTTGACAAACACCTGGGCCAAACGCGGCTCCAAGCCATCCAACATAACAGGTTCAGACGGCAAATCTTCCACAAAATCGATGCCTTTGTCGCGGGCTTGCTGTCCCAAATACTCGGACAAGTTGCCCACCATTTTGGTAAGGTTAAAGGTTTCCTCTTCTTCCTTAACAAGTTCAGAATCCAATCGGGACGCATTGGAAATGTCGCTGACCAGCCTGTCCAAACGACGAACATCATGGTCAATCACATCCAGCAATTTGTCGCGTTGTTCTTCTTTTTTAGCAACACGCATGGTGCCTACAGCCGAACGTAATGATGCCAATGGGTTTTTGATTTCATGGGCGACATCGGCCGCAAATTGTTCATTTCCATCGATCCGATCATACAGCGCGCCAACCATCCCGCGCAGGGCCCCAGATAGCCGCCCAATCTCATCAGGCCGCCCAGTAAGATCAGGAATACGAATTCGACCAGCAGTATTCTTGCGCGCGTTTTTCGCGCGCCCCATTTCTGCAGCCGCGGCCAAGTCTGAAATCGGATTTGCGATTGTGGATGCCAAAACCAATGACAATCCAATCGATACCAAGAAAGCAATAACGAACACTTGCAGAACCTGTTCGCGTTCTTGGCGGACCAACAGGTCGTTTTCGTTGGCTGGTGTGATTAACGCCAAGACGCCCACCGACGTGCCGCCCAAAAGGATTGGGGTGGTGACCGCAAACACACGGTCAGCATTTTCACCACGAATTCGTTTTACCTGCGTGGTGCCGGCAACGGACTTTTCCACCAAAGGAAAGACACGTTCTGCTGGGTGTGCATTTGTTTCAATCGGGGTTTCAGCGCCATTGATCCAGCCCGATACTCTGGACCATACAGACGACAATGCATCTGTAAGAACTGTGCTGCCTGCATCAGGTAACAACCCTTCCACAACAGGGGTTGCTGCATCAGCTTGCGCCTTCGTGGAGGTCAAGAAATTGCCGCCTTGGTCAAACAAAAGCGCTTCGGTGCCGGCACGAAGGCCCATGGCATTCAACAGATCAGTCAATTCGGGGGTGGCGATGGTTTTTAAATCTTGGTTGCCGCTGGCAGGAATGGCCACCTGCGCCACGCTTGCCGCGATCCGCGCTTCATTCGTCAACGCCTCAGCACGCTGAAAGGCAAGACTGTCACGGGCGGGGTTGAGATAAAGGATCCCAATCACCAAAATCATCAACCCGATAAGATTGAACATCACAATCTTGCGCGCCAAAGGCGAGCCACGCAGGTTAATGCGGCGGCGGCGTTCTCGGTCCAGTCGAATTTCGCGGTCAACTGTACTGTCGGGGGCCACGAAATCATCGCCAAGCACCACATCAGCACGTTCGGATGCGCGCTTGGCAGCGCGCACCGAGTTCAAATCACGCACGTCGATTTCGGACGTGTCGCTCATGGCTTAATCTTCGTTGTAGCGATACCCGATGCCATACAGCGTTTCGATCGCGTTAAAATCTGCATCGGCGCTGCGCATTTTCTTACGCAGGCGTTTGATATGGCTGTCGATTGTGCGGTCATCCACATAGACTTGGTCGTCATATGCCACGTCCATCAACTGATCGCGGCTTTTGACGAAGCCAGGACGCTGGGCCAGCGCTTGCAAAAGCAAGAATTCAGTTACGGTCAACGAAACATCATTGCCCTTCCAGCTGACTGAATGGCGCAACGGGTCCATCTTCAATTCACCGCGCACCATCACTTTAGTGTCTTCGGTTTCCGTCACCGTTTCGCCCGAAATTGCTTCTTGGCGGCGCAGCAAAGATCTGATGCGTTCCACCAGCAGACGCTGCGAAAAGGGCTTTTTGACATAATCGTCCGCACCCATGCGCAGGCCCAGTACCTCGTCAATTTCATCGTCTTTGGAGGTCAGAAAAATCACTGGCATAGAAGATTTCTGGCGCACACGCTGCAACAAATCCATGCCGTCCATACGGGGCATTTTGATATCAAACACACCCATATCCGGCAAACCCTTTTGGAATGCGTCCATGGCGGCCTGGCCATCATTGTAAGTTTCGACTTCGAAACCTTCTGCTTCTAACGTCATTGCCACAGACGTTAGGATATTGCGGTCATCATCGACCAACGCAATTTTCGACATTGAGTTGCCTCTCAGAACTGCTCTGTTGTTATTTTTTCCACCACTCTCTTAATTTTTCCCTTGCAAAGCAACATTAATATTCGAATCGCCTTTGGTTTGATGTGAAAATTGCCACTATTTTAGACACTTATTCCTTTCCGACCCGTTGGTTGCGCTAAACCAAGATTGATTGCGCTAACGCATCGCCTCGTCCGGTTGTTGTTTACTTTCACCATGGTAAGCACGGTTTCAGGTGCGTGCGAACGCGCTGTTAACGACACTGATATCAGGAGAACTGGGCATGTCCGCAGGTCGCGTGAACCCGAACCATACTTTGGACCACCAAGGCATCACGGGATTGGGTAATGTCTATTATAACTTGATTGAACCTGCGATTATTGAACATGCGTTGGCTCGTAAAGAAGGTGAGCTGGGGCGCGGCGGCGCGTTTTTGGTATCCACTGGCAAATTTACGGGTCGTTCGCCTTTGGACAAACACATCGTTCGCTCCCCTAGCGTCGAAGATAAAATCTGGTGGGAATCCAATGCAGCGATGTCCCCAGAAGGGTTTGACGCGCTTTACGACGATATGATCGCCCACATGAAAGGGCGCGATTATTTTGTGCAAGACCTGTTTGGCGGCGCAGACCCATCGCAACGGTTGGATGTGCGCATGGTCACCGAACTGGCATGGCATTCGCTGTTTATTCGCCACATGCTGCGGCGTCCGGAACGTTCTGAGCTGGACGAATTCCAACCTGATTGGACCGTCATCAACTGCCCAAGTTTTTCCGCGGACCCGGAACGCCACAATTGTCGGTCCGAAACTGTGATTGCCATGAACTTTGACCGCAAGCTCATTTTGATTGGCGGGACAGAGTACGCTGGCGAAAATAAAAAATCGGTCTTCACTTTATTGAATTACCTACTGCCTGAAAAAGGCATCATGCCGATGCATTGTTCCGCCAACCACGCCATTGGCAATCCGGTGGATACAGCTGTTTTCTTTGGTCTGTCAGGAACAGGCAAAACCACACTGTCCGCCGATCCGGATCGTACATTGATCGGGGACGATGAACATGGATGGTCCCGTCGTGGCACATTCAACTTTGAAGGTGGATGTTACGCCAAGACCATTAATCTGAGCGCTGAAGCCGAACCCGAAATTTTTGCCACCACCGAGAAATTTGGTACCGTGATTGAAAACATGGTGTACGATCCGGAAACCAAGGAACTGGACTTCGAGGATGACAGCCTGACTGCTAACATGCGTTGTGCGTACCCGTTGGAATATATTTCCAATGCGTCCAGCTCAGCCATCGGCGGGCATCCAAAAAACATCATTATGTTGACCTGCGATGCGTTCGGGGTTCTTCCCCCCATCGCACGCCTGACGCCCGCGCAAGCCATGTATCACTTCTTGTCAGGATTTACAGCAAAAGTGGCGGGCACAGAACGCGGCATTACCGAACCGCAACCAACGTTTTCCACATGCTTTGGCGCACCCTTTATGCCCCGCCGCCCCGAGGTGTATGGCAACCTTTTGCGTGAAAAAATCGCGCAACATGGTGCGTCTTGTTGGTTGGTTAACACAGGCTGGACCGGGGGCGCTTATGGCACCGGCAGCCGCATGCCAATTCGTGCAACCCGTGCTTTGCTGACTGCGGCCCTGGACGGAACATTGAACAAAGGCGAATTCCGCAAAGATCCAAATTTCGGCTTTGATGTTCCCTTGTCTGTGCCAGGTGTGGCGGATTTGCTTTTGGAGCCTCGTCGCACATGGGATGACGCTGCGGCCTACGATGCGCAGGCGCAAAAATTAGTCCAAATGTTTGCAGACAACTTTGCGCAATACGTTCCTCACATCGATGATGACGTAAAGGCCATCGCGATCGGGTAATCGTTGACCTTGCCCCAAGCATAGCGTTTGTTTGGGGCATGCGACCATTCTTCACCGTTCTTCTTTGCTGCACCACGTCATTGGCACAGGCACAGCTGTTTTTCGACGCCGAAAAAATTATAGCAACCGCTGGTGTCTATTGTGAAATAGGGTCAGTCGGGAAATCTGAAGCCCCTGGAACTGATGTCGGCGAAATTGATTTGCTGGAATACACACCCAGTTTCCAATGGGACACCATGGTTGTGCCGGCCCAACTTGGACTATCCTTCGGTGTCCGGAGTGAGGCTTTGGGCGGAGAGGTTTACGAAAACGTCATTATTCGGCTGTCCCACCCAGCGTTTGCTGAAACAGGGACAACCGAACAGGTGTATGTTTCCACACTCGATAGCCTTAACATTAATGCCTACAGTTTTGATCTGACTCGAGAGCTGGCCCAAGGGCCCTGGATCTTACAAGCCGAATGGAATGGGCAGGTACTATATAAAGCGGAATTTATGGTGGTGGACCCGGCACAGCTGCCACAAATTGCCAACGGATGCGCCAAAGGAATGATGTCCTGAGGTTCGCTGCGACATAATTGTTCAATTTGTCCCTATTTGGCGAATTAAAGTTGTGCTGCAGGTGCAAAAGAACTAGATCACGAGTCACACAAAAAAGGGGACGTCCAAATGGCACATGACGGTCAAAATCTGGATATGGAAGATACGATCATTTTGCCTGATCTGCTGTCCCTGACGCGCCAGGCAGTGCCAGCGGCTTCAGCGATTTATGATATCGCGAAAGAAAAACTGAAGGCCTTGCTTACTGACAGTGGCCGTATTTCGAATGCTTTGGTGGAACAAAATCAAACAGCGGCCCATGGGTTCGCTTGGCTTGCGACATATGTCGAAGCCATGCGTCAAATGCAAACTTGGGCCGAAAAGTTGGATGCCTTGGGCCAATTCAACGAAACTGAACAACTGATCCACCAAATCGCCTTCGGTGAATACCTGTGGCAGTTGTACGGCGGCATCCCGATGAACCAAGGGGAAATGCTGCGCCTGCAAGATATGGGCGTATCGCAACAGGAAATGGGCGTTCTGATGACCGACGCTGTCATGACGCTGACCCAACACGCCAACACCCAAAACGCACGCCTGCGCTTGGTCGAATTGATGCAAGAACAAGCCGCAGAAACAACAGTCGGCAAATGCGGGTTGGATGATGAGCTGGAAATGATCCGCGAACAGTTCCGTCGATATTCCGTCGACAAGGTGGAACCGTTTGCCCACGAATGGCATGTTAACGATGAACTGATCCCCATGGAGATCATCGACGAACTTGCTGAAATGGGTGTCTTCGGATTGACCATCCCAGAGGAGTTTGGCGGCTTTGGGCTTTCTAAAGCCTCCATGTGCGTCGTGTCAGAAGAACTTTCCCGAGGGTATATTGGCGTCGGATCTTTGGGCACGCGCTCCGAAATTGCAGCAGAACTGATCATCGCTGGCGGCACATCTGAACAAAAGGAAAAGTGGTTGCCCGGCTTAGCGTCCGGTGAGATTCTGCCCACCGCTGTTTTCACAGAACCAAACACAGGCTCCGACCTGGGGGCGTTGCGCACAAAGGCCGTACAAGATGAAAACGGTGATTGGACTCTAAACGGGAACAAAACTTGGATTACCCACGCGGCGCGCACCCATGTTATGACCGTATTGGCAAGAACCGTGCCAGATACAGACAATTACAAAGGGCTTTCCATGTTCTTGGCAGAAAAAACGCCAGGGACGGACGAGCAACCTTGGCAGGACCCAGGAATTTCTGGCGGCGAAATCGAAGTGCTGGGGTATCGCGGCATGAAGGAATACACCGTCAACTTTGACGATTTCAAAGTGAAGGGTGAAAACCTGTTAGGCCAAGAACAAGGCAAAGGCTTTAAACAGCTGATGGAGACCTTTGAATCTGCTCGAATCCAAACCGCAGCCCGGGCCGTGGGCGTGGCACAATCTGCGCTAGACGAAGGCATGAAATACGCCAACGACCGCAAGCAGTTTGGCAAGTCGTTGATCAATTTCCCCCGGGTCGCGAACAAACTGGCCATGATGGCCGTTGAAATTATGGTGGCGCGGCAGCTGACGTATTTTTCCGCATTGGAAAAGGATGAAGGTCGGCGTTGCGACATCGAAGCTGGCATGGCCAAATTGTTGGGGGCACGTGTCGCCTGGGCAGCGGCAGACAACAGCTTGCAAATTCATGGCGGGAATGGGTTCGCTTTGGAATACAAGATCAGCCGCATTTTGTGCGACGCGCGCATTCTGAACATTTTCGAAGGGGCCGGCGAAATCCAAGCGCAAGTTATCGCCCGGCGTTTGCTGGGCTAATTTGCTTTTACACACCTAAGCTAACACAAGGCAGCAATCGCAGTGGATTGCTGCCTTCTTATTTTCCTTGACCCGGCGGATCAGGTATGGCCTTCGTGCTGATCTGACCTGATCAAAACTCTCGCTCAAACACCATTTGGGGTGCGCCATGACCAAGACAGTTCTTTTAACCGGGATCACCGGTTTTATCGCCAAACAGATAGCGTTTGATTTACTGAACCAAGGCTACAAGGTCCTTGGCTCCCTTCGTAGCAAAAAACGCGCAGATGAAGTGCGCAAGGCGTTGGCCGGCGCCCCACTGGAAAATCTTTCTTTTGTGACTTTGGATTTGTCTTTCGACGATGGCTGGGCCGAGGCTTTGAGCCGTGTCGATATTTTGATGCACACAGCCAGCCCTTTTCCCATGGTGACCCCCGAAAACGAAAAGGAAATCATCACGCCGGCTGTTGAAGGCACCGTTCGGGCCTTACGTGCGGCCCAAAAAGCGGGTGTGAACCGCGTTGTGCTGACTGCATCCATGGTCACCATCATGCAGGTGGATCGCCCCGCCGGGCACAAATTTGGCCCCAAGGATTGGACGGATGTAAACCATGCGGGGTCCACCGCGTATTACAAGTCCAAGACGTTGGCAGAAAAGGCCGCTTGGGATTTCACGCGCCAACACGAAGAAATGGAACTCACCACGATCCATCCCGGCGTCGTTTGGGGCACCCCACGTGATCGCCATTACGGCACATCGTTGGGCATTGTAGAACGCATCATGGGCGCCAAGGATCCGATGCAACCAAACATTGGGTTCCCGGTTTGTGATATTGCGGATGTGTCCAAGCTTCACATTGAAGCGCTGGAACGACCAGAAACCATCGGCAAACGGGTCGTTTGCAGCGACCGGTTTATGATGATGCCTGAAGCCGCGCAAATCATGGCCACTGCCCATCCTGATCGAAATATCAAAACAAAAAGGGCGCCAAGGTTTTTGCTAAAAGCAATGTCTTGGTTTGATCCAGCCATCAAATCCATCTTGCCCCAGTTGGATCGCGAAATTGAAATCGACAATTCCGAAACCAAAGAGCTGTTTGAAATGGAATTCATTCCATCAGAAGATTCTATTCGTGCGTCAGCAAATTTCATCGCCAAGTAACACCCCACGAGGAACTGATTTGTGTTTCAATCATGGGCATGTCACCAATCGCCCATGCGATATCTTCTTTTACTTCCGCTTTTACTGATGGGCTGTGCCCCTGATGAATCCATTTCTGCCTACGTTGTAACGGACAGTCCGTACACGTTGACGGAATTCAATGGCGAACCCACGCAAATCTCTGCCACCATAGAATTCGGTGCAGATGGAAAATTCAGCGGCCGCGCGCCCTGCAATCGGTATTTCGGCGTCAGCGAAGACCCCTACCCTTGGGTAAAAATCGAGAGCATCGGCGCCACGAAAATGGCCTGCCCCGCTTTGGCGGAGGAAAGCAATTATTTTGCAGCTTTAAGGTCCATGAGATTGGCGGAAGCATCTGGCCCGGTTCTGATTTTGTCAAACGATGCGGAGGAATCCCTAACGTTTGAACAACAAAACTAGCTGCGCAAAAGCCGTTCGATAAAACGTTTGCGCGCTTCTGGGACGCTGCGATTTAAACTGGCTGCCAACCATTTTTCAATGAAGTAACCAGTGGTGCGCAGTCCCTCGGCAATGGACGCGTTTTCCGCATCACCGTTTCCCACCATGCAAGGCACCAATGGCAAAAGGCGTGATTTCCATTCACCCGCAGCGTACCCGGCAACAGCGCGTCCCGTTTTCGGAGACACAAATTCAAGCCCTTCGGTTTCCCCAGTCACAGCACATTGGTGAAGGTCCAGTCCAAACCCCATTTCCTCCAACAATTGGACTTCCCACCGAAGATAGGCCAAGGGCCAGGCCTCCGTGGCGCAAATAAGATCAAGCAGGGTAACGCTTGTTTCATATAGTGCAGCGTGTTCTTCACGTTCGGGCAATCCGAAAGACAGCATCGCCAAAGCGGATGTCATACCCGCCAATGCCAGCGGGTCACCCATGGCCTGCGCAGCGCGGGACCTGAGTGGTTCCACTTGATAACTGCCGATATGTTCTTCCAAGCGCGCTTTCCAAATCACGTCCAACTGCGCACCGGGCTGCAAAACCGGGGACATTTTTCTGGAAGTACCCCCGCGCACCACACCAGCATGACGGCCGCGATGGGCGCAAAACACTTCGGCAATGATGGAAGTTTCGCCGTGTTTGCGCGCAGTCAACAAAATACCTTCGTCGCGCCATTCAATCATTGGGGTTACGCCAAGCTGGGATCTTCGAGCAAACTACGCCCTTGACGATCTTCCACTTCAATCACCCAAAGGTCAGGATCAAATTCTGCCTGTTTTTGGATGGATGCATCTGCATCGCATTCAGGCCCTTCGTTGAGTGTGGTCCATTTACGGTCCCCTGACATCAGATCAAAACCACGCTGAAACAGCGTGGCTTGGCCATCCAATGTGTTCAGTTTCACCAACACAGCCCCGGCTGTCAGATCACCCTTTCGGACCACAAACGCGGGGATATCCATCAAACGAAGTCGGGTTAGATAGGCACTTACCCACATATCCGTAGTCAGCCGTGTCATGCATTCCCATCGCGGAAATTAAGGCCCATTTCGTTGTAGCGTTCGCTTTCTTCCAACCAATTTGGACGTACTTTAACCTGCAAGAACAAATGCACTTTGCGACCTAAGAATTCTTCAAGTTCCTGACGGGCCGCGGTGGACACGGCTTTGATGGTTTCACCTTTTTTGCCCAACAAAATGCCCTTGTGGCCGTCGCGCATCACGTACACAAACTGGTCAATTCGGCAGGACCCATCTTTGCGTTCTTCCCAATGCTCGGTCTC
The DNA here is from genome assembly GCA_020629775.1 of Planktomarina sp. GTDB lineage: Bacteria > Pseudomonadota > Alphaproteobacteria > Rhodobacterales > Rhodobacteraceae > Planktomarina. The sequence goes on along the minus strand of JAHDCP010000004.1, from coordinate 40,537 downwards.
CACAGTCAACTGATACGGCAATTCTTGATGCAGCCGCAGTGTCAGTTTTTCGCGCGTGGTTTCGGCAGCCAACATGCGCAGAGGCAGATCAGCAATCTGATCTTCTGGATAAAGCCACGGGCCATCAGGCACGTTTTCTGCCAGCCAAGTTTTAAGGTGTTGGCACCCATGACCCCGTTCTGCTGAAATCATGAAGGTTTCCTCAAAATCAAATCGTTCGTTCAGGTCTTTGGTCAAGGCCAACAAAACTTCTGACTTCACTTTGTCGATTTTATTTACTGCCAAAACCAATCGTTTGCTTTTGGGCAGTTCTTTCAACGCTTCAAGGATCGCTTCAACGCCTTCTGTAACGCCACGGTGGGCTTCCACCAGCAATACGGTCAAATCCGCATCTGCCGCACCGCCCCAAGCTGCTTTGACCATGGCCCGGTCCAACCTCCGCCGCGGGCGAAAAATGCCGGGCGTGTCCACAAAAACAATCTGCGCATCGCCTTCCAAAGCCACACCCCGAATGCGGGCACGGGTGGTTTGCACCTTGTGGGTCACGATGGACACCTTGGCCCCCACCATCCAGTTCAGCAGGGTGGATTTACCGGCGTTCGGTTCTCCGATCAGGGCGACAAAGCCCGCGCGCGTGGTCATAGATTTTCTACACTTTCCAACAATGCCCGGGCGGCTGCTTGTTCAGCTACCCGTTTTGATCCTGCGGTTGCCCGCGCAGTTTGGCCCGAAAACAGGCGTGCCTCGATTTCGAACATCGGGGCATGGTCCGGGCCGGTACGGCCCAATTCAACATATTGCGGTGGTGGCCCTTTGCGGGCCTGAGCCCATTCTTGAAGCGCGGTTTTGGGATCACGGGCATCGGCTTTTACATCCGTTATCCGGTCCCCCCACAAACGCAGAACTGTCTGCTTGGCGGCTTCCATTCCGCCATCGCGGTACACCCCAGCCAACACAGCTTCCATCGCGTCTCCCAAAAGCGCATCTTTGCGCCGTCCACCCGACAACATTTCTGATCGCCCCAATTTCAGCACATCGCCCAAGCCAATCTGGCGGGCCACTGCCGCACATGTTTCCTTGCGAACAAGGGCGTTGAAGCGTGGGGCAAGTTGACCTTCGCTGGCACCCGTGTCGGCGTTCAACAATGCTTCCGCCATGACCAACCCCAGGACTCGGTCCCCCAAAAATTCAAGGCGTTCGTTGTCAGACCGAGTGGCCGAGGACAGGCTGGCATGAGTCACCGCGGTCACCAATAAAGAGGTATCCTTAAAAGAATGCCCCAGGCGTTTTTCAAATTCTTTCAGATCAGCGGACGGTTTCATGCAACCTCTTCTAGCCCAACCGATGGCCAGACAAAATGCAAGAAATCCGATGCAGTTTCTCAGCCAAAATCATTCGATCCGCTTGAAGAAACGGTCGCCACGCCAAGTCCAAAACGCCAACATGCTGCGCCCCGCTGACGAAAAGATAATACGGTCTGCACGTCCCACCAGATCATCGGCGGGCACCATGCCAACCCCTGCTGGGCGTGTTATGCGGCTGTCACCCGAATTATCGCGGTTGTCGCCCATGAAAAAGAAATGCCCGTCCGGCACCGTGTAAACCTTGGTGTTATCGCGCCCACGGAAATCGGCAACATTCAGCACCGAATGGGCTACACCATTGGGCAGCGTTTCGATGTACTTTTCTTTGATGCAATCACCACCGTTCCCAACGGCACCGTTCATACACAACGGCGTGCGGCGCTGTGGGCCTTGCGGCTCAAAGGTTTCAATAAAGTCGCCATTCCGCTCCAACACCACAGGTGCATCATTGATGAACAAAACACCGCTTTGCATTTGGATTCGATCACCGGGTAAGCCGATCAGACGCTTGATAAAGTCATCTTCCGTGATGGTATTGCGGAACACCACCACGTCGCCGCGTTCTGGATCACTGCCCATGATGCGTTTTTCACGACCTTTCAAAAAGCCGCAAAAAGTTTCGGGTTGAATGTTTATGCCCACTGCCGGCACCACGATCTTGGGACACGATGCGTAGGAATATCCATAGGCCATTTTATTCACGAACAGAAAATCGCCGATCAACAACGTATCTTTCATGGATCCCGATGGAATCCAAAATGGTTGGAACAAAATCGTGCGAAACAGGCCCGCAATGATCAACGCCCAGAAAACCGTTTTGATGGTTTCCACAACGCTTTCCACAAATGTCTTGTCAGATGACTTGGCCATGTTGGACCCCTGTTTAAACTGCTGGCTTCATGGTGGGGGCGACTTCAAGTGTCAAGCGACGGGTCCGTGATTGGCCGCGCTTCGATAACCACAAACGCCTGCGCCCAGGGGTGATCATCGGTCAATGTCACGTGCACCACTGCCGTGTGGCCTATTGGGGTCATGACATCCAAGCGGTCTTTGGCCCAACCAGACAGCGCCATCACAGGCTGCCCTGTGCGCAAATTGCTGACAGCCATGTCTTTCCAACTGATCCCCATGCGCAATCCCGTTCCCAACGCTTTGGAGCATGCTTCTTTGGCCGCCCAACGCTTGGCGTATGTGCCCGCAACATCTTTGCGCCGTTCGGCTTTGTGTTGTTCTGTTTCGGTGAAAACACGATTTCGGAAACGGTCCCCGAAACGATCCAAGGTGCCTTGAATGCGATCTATGTTTGCCAAGTCTGTGCCAATGCCCAAGATCATGCCGCAATCCTTGTGGTTAAAATCTTTAGGCTGGCCGCCCCGAAGAACACTGAAAATGCCCCTTCAAACCATCTTCGCGCTTTGCGGTAGGCTGATACAAGCGGCGGGCTGGAAAACAAAAAACCATAGCCCACAAATACAATGATTGAACCTGCGTAAAGATAACAAAACACCATCAACAAGTCGCGTGTTGTGGCCCCAGGCAGCGACACGATGGTATAAACCGCCCCCCACGACAAAATTGCTTTGGGGTTGGTCAAGTGGATCAAAGTCCCTTTTAAAAACACAATCCAATGGGAACCACCAATCGCCCGTTCTGCGCCAGCAGACCCAGGTTTCAGCGCTGATCGCATGGCCTTGAAGGCGAGATACAAAAGATAAGCCGCGCCGACATACCGGATCACCTCAAACACCCAGACATGGGCCAACATCAGCGCGCTGACCCCCAGCGCCGCCGCAATCCCCCATGTGGCGGACCCTGCCAAAATGCCTAACGACATGGCCAATCCGAAACTGCGACCTCGGGCCATGGCCGTGCCCGCAATGGACAACGTGGCTGGCCCCGGGCTGCCACCTGCCAAACACCAACCGATCCAAAACAAGAAGAATTCCCAGCCCAACATATCAGCGGATCCTGATCTGGTCTGCTGAAGTTCTATTTTCCATTAGACTGGGCTTTCCACGTAATGTTTGCACCCATTCCGAAAAAGCCACGGGCCACCAACCAAAAGACAAGGCCAAAGATAACCAAAACCGCCACCAAAATAATTGGCGCATCAATGATCATTTGTCGTGCACCAGGAGAAAATGCCAAATATCCCAACGCCAAAACCAAATTAATGACCAATGCAATTCCCGCCATCATCGCAGACTGCCGCCAAATGCGCGGGATGGGATCTTTTGTGCCTTGGGCATGCTTTTGCCCCTCCACCATAGCCGCCACCATAATCGGAATAATGCCCATCGCGCTGCTTTGGATATCAAAATTGAACAGCATAAGTGCCGCTTGGGAAATCAAAGCCAACGCCACAATTGCGGCAAGGAAGACACCGACAAACCGTTTCCAGTTAAAGGTCATATTCTTGTACTCCGGTTCTTATACCGCGCGGGCATCATCCATTAACCGGCGCATTTCACGGATTGCGGGATCCAGGCCGATAAAGATCGCCTCCGCAATGAAGAAATGTCCGATATTGAGTTCTTTGACTTCTGGAATGGCCGCGATGGGTGTCACTGTTTCAAACGTCAGGCCGTGACCTGCATGCACTTCCAATCCCAGGGAATGTGCAAAAGCAGCACTTTCCCGCAGACGTTCCAATTCTGCGTCGCGTTCTGCGAACCGGCCTTCCGCATGAAAATCACAATATGCGCCGGTGTGCAGCTCCACCACAGCGGCGCCTACACGTTTGGACGCATCCAATTGCAATTCATCCGCAGCCACAAACAACGAAACCCGGCAACCTGCGTCTGTCAATGGTCCGATATAATCGGATAAGCGATTTTGGTCTTTCGCCACTTCCAATCCACCTTCCGTGGTGCGTTCTTCCCTGCGTTCAGGCACAAGGCAAACAGCATGGGGCGTGTGCTTCAATGCAATGGCATGCATTTCAGACGTGGCCGCCATTTCGAAATTCAGCGGGACCGTCAATTCAGACATCAACGCATCTATATCTGCATCTCTGATATGGCGACGATCTTCGCGCAGGTGCGCCGTGATGCCATCTGCGCCGGCCACTTCTGCCAACTTGGCGGCACGGACTGGATCAGGATAAGCGCTGCCACGCGCGTTGCGAATGGTGGCCACGTGATCAATGTTAACACCTAAGCGCAGGTCATGGGTCATAGATCACTCCGTCGGGTCGTCTTTGGGTTTTACGCGGTTACGCAGTTCAACAATCTTGGCGGCCAAAAGCCCCTTGCGGCGATTTTGATATGCCCGGATCAAAGGAACAGAGATATAATAGCACACCAGCGCACAGATCAGGCCAGGAATAATCCCCCCCACCATCCAGGGCAGGAAAATATCATCCCAAAAACGGATCAACCTGGTCCAGTCAGCCCTGTCCGGCGTGAACAGGGCGACGAAATTATTCCACAAATCTGCGCCTGCATTGCTGAACTTACGCGCAATGGATCCTTCAAACGCTTTCTTCGCCGGGATGCCCAGCAGTGCATAGCCCGTCCCTAAAGCAGACAACGCAATGGGAAGATATGTCAGCGGGTTGCCAAAGAATGTGCCGAGGATTGACGCCAAAATGCTGCCGCGAAAGGCCAAAGCCGCCAGGGCCGCCAAAACAAAGTGCAGCCCAAAAAAAGGCGTGAACGAAACAAAGACACCACATGCGATACCACGCGCGATGGTTTCCGGGGTGCCAGGCAAACGGCTTAGGCGATGCTGAACATAATGGTACGCGCGCTTCCAGCCGCCGCGTGGGTAAATTACTTCCCACACCGCGCGGAGAAAGCCCCGTCTGTCCCGCCGTTTAAACACCCGTCACTCGTCCTGTTTCCGCAGATTTCTGCGTGTCTGTTAGCCCCTGATCGGGATTGCGATATCGACTGACCGACGCGACATCACTGTCAGCTTCAAGCGCCGTAAGAATCGAATGCAGTTGCGATACGTCTCTGACATCCAGCCCAACTGATAATGTAAAGTAGTCTGGCTTCTGGTCCAGAAAGTTAAGATCAGAAATATTCGCTTTCAAGTCACCGATTAACGTACAAATCCGCCCCATGACACCAACACCGTTCCGGATGGTCAGGGCAATGGTCACAGTATGGGTCGCTGAATGCTGACCTTCATGCCAGCGGACATCCAACCAACGGTCCATCTGGGTTTCAAAACTTTCCAGTTTTGGGCAATCGATTGTGTGAATGACCACGCCGGATCCCCGGTAAGTAATCCCCACAATGCGCTCACCAGGCAGGGGTTGGCAGCATTTACCTGGTGTAAAACTTTGGTCAGGCGTCAATCCGATAACGGACTTTTCCAAAGATACCTCGTCCGTGGAACGGACTTTTAGGTTTGGATACAAACCAGCAACAACTTCCCGCGCGGGAAGTTCAGCACTGCCCAAGCGGGCCAGAAGTTCATCTGCATCCGGCAAACCGAAATGTTTGGCGCCAGTTTCCAAAGCTTTGTCGGTCACCTTTCGCCCGACTGCTTCGAATGCGACACGGGCCAATTCACGACCCAATTTGATGAATCTCTCACGATCTCTTTCCCGCAAGGACCGGCGGATGGCAGATTTCGCCCGGCCCGTTGCGGCCATGTCGATCCAGCTGGCTTGCGGGATCTGCCCTTCAGCTGTGACGATCTCAACCGATTGGCCATTGCGCAAACGGGTGAACAAGGGCACGCGAATGCCATCCACTTTTACCGCAACGCAAGCCGATCCAATTCTGGTGTGAATTGCAAAGGCAAAATCAATGGCCGTGGCCCCGCGCGGCAGCTTAATCACTTCGCCCTTTGGCGTGAAACAAAACACCTGGTCAGTGTACATTTCCAACTTTACGGCTTCAAAAAATTCACCATCGTCGCCTTCGACGCCCAGGCGTTCAGTCAGCGACGCAATCCACTCCGACGGGTCCAAAGCAAATGGATTTTCTTGACGTTGCCCATCACGATAGGCCCAGGTTGCAGCCGCCCCCTTTTCAGCCACCTGGTGCATACTGTGGGTGCGGATCTGAACCTCCACCCGGCGGGCATTCCGGCCAGACACAGTGGTGTGCAAACTGCGGTATCCGTTGGATTTGGGCTGGCTGATGTAATCTTTGAACCGCCCTGGCACTGCCCGCCAGCGCTGGTGAATTAACCCCAGCACACGGTAACAAGCCGCTTCATCTTCAACGACAACTCGAAAGCCATAGATATCGGAAAGCCGCGAAAAGCTTTGTTCTTTAGCCTGCAGTTTGCGCCAGATCGAATACGGTTTCTTGGCCCTGCCCTGAATATCCGCTTGCAAGCCTGACGCGCGGACAAGTTCGCTTAAGTCGCCTTTGATCTGTTCAACAACATCGCCGGTTTCTTTTTGCAGTCGGATAAAGCGACGGATGATGGAAGCACGGCCTTCTGGGTTAAGCACCTGGAACGCCAAATCTTCCAATTCTTCACGCATCCATTGCATGCCCATGCGCCCCGCCAGTGGGGCATATACATCCATGGTTTCGCGCGCTTTCTGGATTTGCTTGTCCTGCGGCATGGAACGGATCGTACGCATGTTGTGCAACCGGTCCGAAAGTTTGACCAACGTCACGCGAATATCACGCGACGTAGCCATAATCAGTTTACGGAAATTTTCAGCCTGCTTTGTCTCGTTAGAAGACAATTGCAACTTGGTCAGCTTGGTAACACCGTCGACCAGATCCGCGACTTCACGCCCGAATTGGTTCGCTACCTCTTCATAACTTGCGCGGGTGTCTTCAATTGTATCGTGCAGCAGCGCAGTAATCAGCGTTGAATCATCCAAATGCTGTTCGGCCAACAAACGCGCCACCTCCACTGGGTGGGTGAAATACGGCTCCCCTGATCGGCGGAACTGGCCATCGTGCATTTCTTCCCCAAAGGCGTACGCCCTGGAGATCGCGTCTGCGTCAGTTTTAGGGTTATAGGCGCGGATAAGTCCGATCAGATCATCGGCAGTGGTCATACGCCCATACTTTCTGAATTATCGCTTTTCTTGGGCTTCCATCAAAGCGCGCAGCAATTTTTCGTCGTTCAGGTCGTCTTCTGCAGGACGATCTGCTTCAGCACCCATCAGCAACGCCATGGAATCATCTTCTGGTTCGTCGACTTCGATCTGGGTCTGGTTGCTTTCGATCATGCGTTCCCGCAGGTCATCCGCCAGTTGGGTTTCTTCTGCGATTTCGCGCAAAGACACGACAGGGTTTTTGTCGTTGTCACGATCGACTGTGATTGGGGCACCGCTGGAAATTTCGCGCGCCCGATGGGACGCCAGCATAACCAATTCAAACCGGTTTGGTACTTTATCAACGCAGTCTTCGACGGTCACACGTGCCATGGGGAATCCTCACAATCTGGTAAGGTGGCTGAGATAGGATCATTCCCAAGAAAAAGCAAGGCGATTCAACTATGTTAACGGCTGAAGCGACGAACGATCTTCCGCGGGCAATGCTACAAACAGTTGGGCAACGGTTTGTTTCAAAATCGGGTGGGTCCAATCAGGCGCGATATCCATCAAAGGCCCCAGAACAAACGCCCGTTCATGCATGCGGGGATGGGGTAAAATCAGTCGATCAGGGGCCCTGGCCATTTGTTCCGCCAATGGCAAATCCATCCAGCCCATTACGGTGCCTTTGTCCGGCAAGACTGCCTGCCCAAAAGACAGTAGGTCCAAGTCCAACGTACGCGCACCCCACCGCTGGGCGCGATGCCTGCCAAAATCAGCTTCTGCTTTGTGCAAGTGTGAAAGCAGGGCCTGCGAATCAAGCGTTGTTTCCACAATCAATGCAGCGTTGACAAAATCTGGCCCAGAACCCGGCGGGTATGCAGGTGTCTGAAAAACCCGACTTTGCTTCAGAACCTTTACATCATCAGACTGAATTGCCGATATTGCCGCAGAAAGGGTCGTGAATGGCGTTAACCCTTTGTTTGCCAAGTTTGATCCAACAGCAACAAGCGCAGATGTTACATCCTGTTTCAGGTGTTGTGATTGATCGGTCATCTAATTTGGCCTATTGTTGCGCTTGTACTAGGTAGCACTTTTATTACGTGACTTATTTACGACATCTAGGGGATAGTTGATGTTTTATCGGGATGAGCGGATCGCTCTATTTATTGACGGGTCAAATCTTTACGCTGCTGCAAAAGCACTGGGCTTTGATATTGATTACAAACTTCTGCGCAAAGAGTTCATGAGCCGGGGAAAAATGCTGCGGGCTTTTTATTACACCGCGCTTTTGGAAAATGACGAGTATTCTCCCATTCGCCCCTTGGTGGATTGGTTGAATTACAACGGCTTCACCATGGTGACAAAGCCCGCCAAAGAATTCACTGACAGCCAAGGCCGCCGCAAGGTCAAAGGCAACATGGATATAGAATTGGCCGTAAACGCAATGGAACTGGCCCCGCACGTGGACCACATCGTTTTGTTTTCCGGCGATGGGGACTTCCGTCCGCTGATCGAAAGCCTGCAACGCCAAGGGGTGCGCGTTTCCGTTGTGTCGACCATCCGCAGCCAACCCCCAATGATCGCTGATGAACTGCGCCGTCAGTGCGACAATTTCATCGAACTGGATGCTTTGCGCGATGTGATCGGCCGCCCCCCCCGGGAACCGCGGGAGTTTGAAGGCGAACACGAAGGGTCATACGAACCTGCCGACTGATCAATGGGTCAGCATGAATATTATCAGCGCCGCCTTGTTACCCACGAGGCGGCGTTGTTCATTTCTGGCGCCTGTGGACTGGACGCGTTGGTCGAAATTGCCTAGCTGTAAGCTATGACTGACAAACCGCCTCTTACTTTGTATCTGGCCGCCCCGCGTGGGTTTTGTGCCGGTGTTGATCGCGCAATCCAAATCGTCGAAATGGCGTTGGAAAAATGGGGCGCACCGGTGTTTGTGCGCCATGAAATCGTGCACAACAAATTCGTGGTGGACGGCTTGCGCGACAAAGGAGCGGTCTTTGTTGAAGAACTTGACGAATGCCCCGATGACAGGCCGGTCATATTTTCCGCCCATGGCGTTCCAAAATCTGTGCCAAACGCGGCGCAAGCGCGGAACATGATTTATGTGGATGCCACCTGCCCGCTGGTCAGCAAGGTGCACATCGAAGCGCAACGCCACGCTTCCAATGGATTGCAGATGATTATGATTGGCCACATGGGCCACCCAGAAACCGTGGGCACCATGGGGCAATTGCCCGAAGGCGATGTTTTGTTGGTGGAAACCGTGGAAGA
>JAHDCP010000004.1:0-30822 GCA_020629775.1 Planktomarina sp. | reverse complement strand
GCCGGTGCATCTGCCCCCGATGTATTGATCCAAGAAGTCATTACCGCCTTTGACGCGCACTATTCGGTAACGGTTGAACAAGTCGAAACCGCACAGGAAAATGTGGAATTCAAGGTGCCCCGCATTTTACGCGAAGCATCTTGAACCATTGCACGATGACTGAATTGCAAATTCCCCGCGCAGCGCTGTTTTTGGGTTTAGCTGGCACCTTGCCGTTCATTTGGGGGGCGATCACCATCACATCCCCTGAATTGGCCCGCTGGACCCAAACAGCCCTGCACCCCCGTCTGTCGGCGCCATTGGTTCATATTTCGTACGGCACGGTTATCCTGGCGTTTATGTCCGGCGTTCATTGGGGCTTTGCCACAAAGTCAGACGGCAGCCGTGCTTGGGTCGGATACTCACTTTCCGTGATCCCCGCACTTTGGGCGTTTTTTCTTCCGCAATCCACGTACCCCCAAGCCGCGATTGGTTTGATGCTCGGGTTCGGTGGTCTTGTGGTGATTGATGCCCTGTTCAGTCACTGGGGTCTGACCCCACCGTGGTGGATGCGGCTGCGCGTTTTGCTGACAGCAATCGTGGTGATTTGTCTGGCTTTGGGGGTAATTTTATGAGCGATCAACAAACACTGGGGGTCTACGACGCAAAGATCGAAGATTACAAAGCATTGACCGCTGCCCAACCAGGATTGGCTTTGAAACAGTTCATTGCGGCTCTTCCATCTGGTGGGCACGCGTTGGATTTGGGGTGTGGCCCGGGCTTTGCAGCAGCTGAAATGGCAAAAGCCGGTTTGCAGGCCACCGCAACAGACGCGAGCCCAGAAATGGCAAAAGCCGCAGGACAATATCCTGGGGTTACGTCGCGATGCGAAACTTTCGCGGATCTGCCAAGAAAACCCACATATCATGGAATTTATGCAAACTTCAGTTTGTTGCATGGGCGCAAGGCGGATTTTCCAGGGTATATAGCTGCGTGCAAAACAGCGCTTTTCCCGGATGGTGTTTTACACTTGGGATTAAAACTGGGCGAAGGCGAAGAGCGTGACGCAATTGGGCGTTTTTATTCTTACTATTCAGAAGATGAATTGAAGGACGTGCTGGCCAAGAATGGCTTTACAGTAACTTGGCAAAAAACCGGCCACGAGGTCGGCATGGCCGGAACTGATGATCCTTTCATTTTGATCCAAGCCCATGCCTGATTTGATCGCATATACAGATGGTGCATGCAGCGGAAATCCAGGCCCAGGTGGGTGGGGTGTTTTGTTGCGTGCCATGGACGGCGACATTGTGCTGAAAGAAAAGGAGCTGTTTGGCGGGGCAGAAGACACCACAAACAACCGAATGGAATTGATGGCTGCCATCACCGCCTTAGAAACACTGGATCGCGCATCCACCCTGACCGTTGTAACAGACAGCTCTTATGTCAAAGACGGGATCACCAAGTGGATCCACGGATGGAAGCGGAACGGCTGGAAGAAAAAAGGTGGGCTGAAGAACGTTGATCTTTGGCAGCGCCTGGACGCCGCAACGGACAGGCATTCGGTCACTTGGGAATGGGTTAAGGGCCATGCAGGTCACCCTGAAAACGAACGCGCAGATGAATTGGCCCGCGCGGGCATGGCCCCTTTCAAACCGTGATCCACAAAGCATGCCCAATCGTGTTGCATCCAAACGGGGCACCTTTGCGTTTGCTGGCATTTGAACACCCGAACGCTGGCCCGCAAATCGTAAAGGGCACAGTCGAAACAGATGAAAATCCAATGCGCGCTGCTGTGCGCGAGTTGTGGGAAGAAGCAGGTCTGGATGCGTTGTCAGCTGTGTCTTTGGGTCAAAGCGCCGATATCGTTCAGGGGCAGACCTGGCACTTCGCTTTATGCCGTATTCGTCCTTTGGTGCGGGAAAACTGGCAACATTTTTGCCCAGACGACGGTGGTCACATGTTTCGCTTTTTCTGGCAGGACTTATACCGCGAAACAGCCGGCTATGATCCGATTTTTGTACGTGCGTTCGAATGGGTCACCCACAAGTTAGGCGCGCCCTAAACAAGAGCTAAAGCTTTGCTGGCAAAGCCCGACCGTTTAAGAAATTCGCTGGCGTCATGGGTTTTTTGCCTGCGGGTTGCAACAGTGTCAGCTCAACCGCCCCATCCGCACATGCAATTGTGGTTCCACCCAACACCGTTCCCGGGGCTGCAGTCCCTGTTGCCATTTGCGAACCCAATACTTTGATCCGTTCACCAGACACTTCGAACCATGCGCCTGGAAACGGGGATAGTCCGCGAATTTGGCGATCTACAAACACTGCAGGTTTTGACCAATCAATTTGGGCTTCTGCTTTGTCTATCTTATGGGCATATGTCACGCCGTCCTCAGATTGCAGCACGGGGTTATGTGCGCCCATGTTCGCCAACACTTTCACAACAGCTTCTGCACCCATGGGGGACAAACGGTCGTGTAACTGGCCTATGGTTTCATCCGCCCCAATATCGGTACGTACTTCCAAACGCACTGGACCTGTGTCCAAACCCGCTTCCATTTGCATGATGCCGATGCCGGTTTGTTCGTCACCCGACATAATGGCACGATGAATGGGGGCCGCCCCCCGCCAGCGGGGCAATAGACTTGCATGAATATTCAAACACCCGTGGGCAGGTGCATCCAACACGGATTGAGGTAAAATTAAACCGTATGCCACCACCACAGCCACATCCGCACCCAAAGCTGCAAAGTCAGCCACATCAGCAGGGTCTTTGAAATTAATGGGGTGCCTTACGGTCAAACCCAAAGCATCAGCCGCAGAATGAACTGGGGTGGGTCGTTCTTTTTTCCCGCGCCCTGCCCGCCGGGGTGGCTGGGTGTAAACGCAAACAATTTCGTGGCCCGCATCCACCAAAGCTTGCAACGGTGCCACAGAAAATTCCGGGGTTCCCATGAAGACGACCTTCATGCTTTGCGCGCCTTCTTGATTAACATGCCGCGCTTCAGCTTGGACAAATTATCAAAATACATTTTGCCGTTCATATGATCGATCTGATGCAGGCAAGACCGCGCCCACATGCCTTCCAGTTCTTTGCGGACAAACGTACCTGTGTGGTCCATGTACCGAACAGCAATGCCTTTGGGGCGCTGAATCTGGGCAGATACACCAGGCAAACACGGGGATGCTTCTGGCCGCAATTCCGTTTCTTTGGACGCTTCTAAAACAACCGGGTTGGCCATTCGGATGACTTGGCCGCGGATGTCTGATGCATCCACCACTGCCAAACGCTGACTGATCCCAATTTGTGTGGCCGCCAGGCCAATGCCAGGCATGGCTTCCATCACGGCGATCATGTCATCCCAAATGGTCAAAATTTCTTCGGTGATTTCCGCAACTGGTGTCGCGGCGGTGCGCAAACAAGGGTGCGGCCACATCAGCGTTTTACGCATCAGCCCCGTGCCTTTTCCCGTTTCAACTTTTGCATTTTGCGCGTGATCATCTGGCGCTTCAGCGGACCCAGATAATCAATGAACAGCTTACCATCCAAGTGATCGATTTCGTGCTGCACACAGGTGGCCCACAAACCGTCAAACTTTTCGGACATCTGTTCACCGTCCAAATTCATCCAAGTCACTTCTGCTTCGGCTGGGCGAATGACATCCCCAAATTGTTCAGGAATAGACAAACAGCCTTCCTCATAGGTGCTGTTTTTTTCGGATGTCCAAACCACTTCTGGATTCAACAAAACCATTGGCCGTGGGGGAATATCGTCTTCTTTGACGCAGTCCATCACGATGATCCGCTTTGACACCCCAATTTGTGGGGCCGCCAAACCAATGCCTGGCGCATCATACATGGTTTCCAACATATCATCCGCCAAGGTGCGCAACGCATCAGTGACTTCTGAAATTGGGTCCGCGCGTTTTTTCAAACGCGGGTCGGGGTGGATAAGGATCGGTCGTAAAGCCATGATTGGCACATAAGCAAAAGCCTGCATTCCTGCAATCGCCCGAAGATGGGAAATTTGCCATCATCGCCCAAACCCCTTGCGCCCGCCGACCGGGGGCATAGGTTGGTTTAAACTGCAAAGGACAGGCCGATGGATTTTGATACACAGATTGACCGCCGGAACACCCATTCTGTGAAATGGGACATGATGGAACCGATCTATGGCGTATCCCCCGACGAAGGGATTTCCATGTGGGTGGCCGACATGGATTTCAAACCGCCTCAATGTATCCAACACAAACTCGATTGGATGATGAACCACGGGGTTTATGGATATTTCGGTGATGACCGTCCCTACAAAGAAGCGATCCAGTGGTGGATGAAAACCCGGCACAATTGGGATGTGGATGCCGCTTCCATCTTTACCACCGGTGGTTTGGTCAATGGCACCGCCCTTTGCGTGGACACATGGACCAATCCAGGGGATGGCGTGATTTTGTTCACCCCGGTCTATCATGCCTTTGCCAAGGTCATACGTGGCAATGACCGTGAAGTCGTAGAAATGCCGTTGGTCAACAACAATGGCCGGTACGAAATGGATTTCGATTCCTATGACACCATGGTGCCCGACAACGCGCGCATGATAATTCTGTGTTCGCCGCATAACCCGGGTGGGCGCGTTTGGACAAAGGCTGAATTGCAAGGCGTTGCGGCTTTTGCCAAGCGCCACAGTTTGATCTTGGTCAGTGATGAAATTCACCACGATTTGGTGTTCAACGCTAAACACATTCCGATGTCCCACATTGATGGGATCGAAGACCGTTTGGTGATGATGACCGCCGCCAGCAAGACTTTCAATATCGCGGGCTGTCATACGGGCAATGTCATCATCGCCGACCCAGATTTGCGCCGTGCATTTGGTCAAAAAATGTTGGGTTTGGGAATTGGGCCCAACAGTTTTGGCTTGCACATGGTCACAGGCGCGTATTCCGAAGGCGGCGCCGAATGGTTAGATGAACTGCTGCAATATTTGGATGGCAACCGCCGAATTTTTGACGCAGGGATAAATGCCATCCCCGGTTTAGCGTCCATGGCACTGGACAGCACATATCTGGCATGGGTGGATTTTTCTGGCACTGGAATGCCCATGTCAGAATTCACGGACAGGGTCCAATCGCGCGCGAAACTGGCGGTTAATCACGGCCCCACGTTTGGCCAAGGGGGCGATAATTTCTTGCGCTTCAACTTCGCCACTCCCCGTGCCAATGTGATATCGGCCGTGGAACGTATGCAAGCAGCGTTCGCTGATCTTCAGTAAAAACGGATCAAGTGCCCAGCAAAGCGATGGGCGCGTTGTCAGGGCGTACAAAATCCAACGGCGCATTGTCGTTGGCTTCTGTGCTGCGCTTGAAATCATACCGCATTTCTTCACCGTCTTCTTCGGCAGCGATAATCAAGCATTGGTACAAGTGGCGCCCACCATCATATAAATCCACTAAGCCCCGAAGGTTTGGCGCATCTTGTTGATCGACGGAAAAACCCGTGTCCCAAAACTTTAGAACCGGAATGCGTCGCTCGCCAACAGCAATCCGCAAACGGCTTTTCTTACGCAGGGCCGCCTTTTGTGCGGCCGCCAAGCCAGCAGCCACGTCTTTTGGCAAATAAGTCGTCATCCATCCACTCCCCTTAGCTGACCGTCTGATGTTTGAGCAAGATGGTCAAGCAAGGATGCTAATTAGTTGTGAAAATACTGAAATGTCTAAAATTCTATGCTTTTTTTGTGCGAAGCACGTGCTCGAAATCAGGATCGTACAATGCTGAATCCGCAAAATCCTTGTGGTCCGCCAGCGCTGGCCCCACCAAGATCAGTGCTGTCCGAGTGATTTTGGCTTCACGCACTTTCAGTCTGATATCAGAAAGTGTTCCGCGCAAAATCAACTCATCCGGCCAACTGGCACGATACGCCACCACCACCGGGCAGTCTTCGCCGTAATGGGGAATCAACGCCCGCTCAATTTCCCGCAGGTTCCGCACGGCCAAATGGATGGCCAAGGTGGTACCAGAGATTGCAAAGTTTTCCAGTGTTTCACCAGCAGGCATGGACGTGGACTTCATCGACATGCGGGTCAAAACGATGGATTGCGCGATTTCAGGGATCGTCAATTCTTGGCCCAAAGCGGCGGCCGCAGCCGTATATGCAGGCACACCAGGGATGATTTGGTATTCAATCCCGTCACGTTTCAACAAGCGGATCTGTTCGGCAATGGCCCCATACAACGACGGATCCCCTGAATGCACCCGCGCCACATCTAAACCCGCATCGCGTGCTTTCAGAATTTCGGCGTGAGTTTGCGCCAAGTTCATTGGAGCTGTGTCCATGACCAACGCATCGTCAGGGGCACAGCCAACAACCGCTTCTGGAACCAATGACCCGGCGTATAAACACACCTTGCATTCGCCAATGATCCGCGCGGCTTTCAATGTCAACAATTCAGGGTCGCCTGGACCCGCACCTACGAAAAAGACTTTCATGCTCACCTCTTCACTTTGAGCGTAAATACCTCGGGTTTCCAAAGGGCCGCGCCCTTTGGTCTGCCCGAAGGGCTAAACATCATGGGCGCGCAGCGCACCTTTTGATCAGGATTTACCACTTAGATCACCGTCAATTTTTCGGGCATATCCCCGTGGCGTATACATGCGAGGACCTTCCCCCAAAGCAGCCAACTTCGAATTGGATGATCCCACCAAAACAACGGTCATCATGTCCACTTCGTCCACTTCCAGATCTTCCAAACGGCGGTATCGCACGTTTTCTTCTGGCCGCCCCAACGACGTGGCCAACATCACTGGCGTGTCCGCCGGGCGGTGTTGCAGTAATATGTCCCGCGCTTCGGCCAGCAAAGTCCGGCGTGTTTTAGAAACAGGGTTATAAAACGCGATGACAAAATCGCCTTCGGCCGCGGCATTCAGACGCCGAATAATATCATCGCGCGGCGTCAACAAATCACTGAGGGAAATGGTGCAGAAGTCGTGACCCAACGGCGCACCCGCACGGGCGGCAGCCCCTTGCAAAGCACTGACCCCTGGCGAACAAACAACATCCACACGGCGCGCCGCGTCGCTGACACCACTGTCCTCGGGTCCTCGACCCAAAAGCTCAAACACCAAAGCGCCCATGGCATAGATGCCCGCGTCGCCAGAACACACCAAAGCAACGTTCTTGCCTTTGGCTGCTTCTTCCAACGCGTAACGGCACCGTGCTTCTTCCCCACCAAGCGGGAAGTCACTGCGGGTTTTGCCAGCCGCCAACGGGCCCAGCAAATCGATGTACAATCCGTACCCCACCAATTCTTCTGCATCCGCCACCAATCGGCTGACTTCCGGCGTACGCCAAGTGGCTTGTCCCGGGCCGATGCCCACAACAGACAATCGCCCCCGCGCCCGACCTGGCACTTCCACGATCGGGGCGTCAGCCATGGCAAAGGCTGCAGTGCAGTTTGCGGTTTTGGATTTTTCCACCACCAGATCGCCGTCTGCGCCGACGCCCGCTAAGGCAGCACCTTCGCTGACGCCGTGGCACCCAACTTCGGCGAAAACCACGTCCGATGGGTTGGCCAAACGTGGCGTTTCCCGTTCCAGGCGCGCAGCATCAAAGAAACGAACGGGCACGCCCAACCGGGCAGCGCATTGCAAAATTGCAGGTTCATCCGCCTTCAGATCGATGCTTGCCACTGCGGCAATGGCTTCGGCTGCGATACCAGCATGATCCAACTGATCACTGACCAATTCCCACATTTCGGCTGGGTCTGCGTTGCGCGCACAACCCAAACCCAACACAAACTGTTGAGGATACCATGTCAGCCCAAGCCCTGGATTGTCGTCTGAAACCAACCGGACGGGCGGCGGCCCCACACTGCGGGTGGCACGCGCGGCCTGAACTGTGACGTTGGGCGCTTCGTGCAATGACTCCAAAAACGGGGCGCTGCCAAACATTGTAAAGGCTTGGCCGGCCAGCAGCCCTGCCATCACACCCTTGGCGTTGCCGTCACCCATGCGCCAACCTGCAGGGGGTTCATCTAAGGCAACACCCAAAGCCACATCCCCCGCCGTGGTGACAGCTGCCGTTGCAGACAAATGCGCCGCAATATCTTTCGCCAATCGATTTGCCCCATGGTGTCCACCCAACAATGGCACCACCACGGCACCGTCTTCACTGACAGACACCACTGCCGGTTCGGTCGTTTTGTCGGCCAACAATGGGGCAACGGAACGGATCAGAATGCCGCTGGCACAAACGCCGACAATGGGTGTTCCGGCGGCAAACAAATCCCGCACATGATCCAGCGCGTTGTCAAAGAACGCATCCGCGCGGTCAACCCTGTCTTGGCGTCCGTGTACGGGTGCGCCCAAAAGTGCAGCCACTTTGTGGGCCATGTCCTGCCCAGATCGGGACAGCGCAACAACAACGGGTGTCACAGCCATGGATCGCCCCCTTTCACAATCAAAATCATCGAAAAATACGGCGCATCTTCTGGCGCATCCGCCAAAGGCAAAACACGTTCGTCTGGAAGACTGGCACGTTCCACATACGTGGCTTGATCCATCAAACCCAATTCAGAGATCACATCACGGATTTTGCGAAGGTGACGGCCCACTTTCATGATGGCCACGCTTTCGGCCCCAGCAATGCGGTCTGCCAATGCCGCCCGTGGCAGGGGCCCTGGCAAAATGGTTAAGCGTTCGTTGCGCGCGGCCAACGGGATACCCGCGCGGGCAGCACAGGCCGTCACACTTGTGACGCCGGGAACCACGTCAACGTTAAACCGCGTGGCCAATCGTGCATACAGATACATGAATGAGCCGTAAAAGAACGGGTCCCCTTCGCACAGGCACACTACATCTTCGCCAGCGTCCAGCGCCGCAGCAATTTCCGCAGCACCAGTGTCATAGGCCGCTTGGGCTGGGCCACGTTCCACTGTCATGGGAACCACCATGGGAATTTCACGTACGCCTTCAGGCACATGTTTGGCCGCAATCGTGCGGGCAAAGCTGGCGGTTCCGTGCAATGTAGGAAAGGCAATCACCTTGGCATTGCGGATCAAATCAATGGCACGCATTGTCATCAAGTCAGGGTCGCCTGGACCCACACCAACGCCATACAGCGTTCCTTTGGAAAGCTCGGTCATCGTTTAATCAAACTCCACTGTGTCACAGGCATCAAAGGTCGCCACCCGCGATAAGGGCCAATGTCATCAGCACGATTGACCTGTAATTTCACCAGGTCGCCACCGTGATCTTTTTGCAGTGCGATCAGCTGCGCCTCTGATTCCAGAGTCACTGCGTTGCTGACCAGCCGCCCCAATGGTTTCAGGGCAGACCATGCTGTTTCGAAAACACTGTCTGACAACCCGCCGCCGATGAAGACAGCGTCAGGTGCAGGATGCCCTTCCAAACAATCTGGGGCGGTGCCAGCCACCAATTCCAACCGTGGGGTCCCCAATGCAGCAGCATTGGCCGCAGCCAAGGTCCGCCGGTCCGCTTTGGGTTCAAATCCAATGGCCCGCGCATATCGTGCGGCACGCATCCATTCGATGGCCACTGACCCGCATCCACAGCCAATGTCCCATAACAGTGCGCCCCGCATGGGCATCAGTTTGGAGACCGTGATGGCACGGACTTCGCGTTTGGTCATTGTGCCATCTGATTGGAACAGATCATCATCCAAGCCCGGCACGCGCGGCAACAAAGCCGCATCGGGGGCCGCAACACATTCTACTGCCAGCGTATTGAAGGCTGGCACGGTTTCGTTCCAGCCGTGCGCTGTGCCGTCGATACGCACTTCATCCTCACCACCCATATTGGCCAAGACAGTCAGCCGTGATTGCCCGAACCCACGTTCTGCAAGGAACGCTGCAATCTGGGCCGGGGTCTGCGACCCTGTGGTCAAAATCAACAAACGTTGATCCGGTTGGATAAACGCAATCATCTGTTCAACGGGGCGACCATGGACCGTCAAGGTTTCCACATCTGCCATGGACCACCCCATGCGGGCGGCCGCCAATTGAAACGCAGAAAGTTGCGGGTGATAGGAAATTTCATTTGGATCAAGTTCGCGGCCAATGCGGGCCCCGACAGAATACCAAAGCGGATCACCTGTGGCCAAGACCACGACCCGCCGCCCTTTCAAATCCTTCAATTGCCCGATCAATGCGTCAAACGGGCTGGGCCAGGCCAATCTGTCGGCCGTTGGATTTGCAGACAAAGCGTGATGGCGTTCGCCACCAATGATCACTTCCGCCGCTGCCACGACGGCGCGTGTGCTGGGGGTCAGGCCATCCATGCCGTCTTCACCGATTCCAACGATGTGCAACCATGGTGTCATTTCGCCACCTCCGGCAATCCAGCGGACAAGGCATTGACCGCAGCAGATGCCAAAGCAGACCCACCGCGCCGTCCGCGCAACGCCACAAATTCGCATCCTTGGGGGTTGGCGGCCAGTTCAGCCTTACTTTCGGCAGCACCGACAAACCCTACAGGGAATCCCAATATCACAGCGGGCTTTGGCCATCCTGATTCCAACCGTTCTAACAAATGGAACAAAGCGGTGGGCGCATTGCCAATGGCCACAACCGCGCCTTCGATACCGTCTTTCCACAGGTCCACAGCGGCAGCGGATCGGGTCGTGCCCAGGTCGCGTGCCATATCTGGCACACGGGGATCATTAAGGGTAACACGCACTTCGTTGTCGGCGGGCAGATATCGGCGGATAATTCCAGCGCCCACCATTTCACAATCGCAATACACCGGCGCGCCTTCAGCCAGCGCAGCAGCGCCTTCCCGAAAGGCCATATCAGAAAATGCCAAACGATCCGCCACATCCACCATGCCGCAGGCATGGATCACACGTGTGGCCAAAAGATCCAATCCGTTGGGAAAACGGTCCAGCTTGGCTTCGCGTTGCACGGTGGCAAAGCTTTCTGCGTAAATCGCAGAAGGGTCTGTTTCATAGGGACGCATGGGCAGCTTCCGATTCTTTCAAAGCAGTGCGCAGGTCCAAATCAGGCCCCAAGCCTAATATCCAGCCTTCTTGTGAACTGGCTGCGGCATCTATCTTAGATACAGCCGGTTTGAAAAAGGCGGCCAATTCCCCGCAGATGTCCAACGTGGCAAAGCACTGCGCAAGGACCCGCACTTGAGCGGCATCTAATACCTCATCTATTTCTTTGTTGGCGTGGGCTTCGGCTTGCAACAACGATGGATAAATTTCAGCAATCACAATATCAGATGCTGGCACGGTCAGCCCGCAATCAAATGGCCACACAACAGCACCCGTTTCGTCACGCAGCACTTTCAGCGTGGGCAGACCCAAAATGACCTGGCTGCCCACCGCCCCAGCATAAGCCAATTGCCAAACTGTTTTGGCCCCTTTGGCAAAATGTTCCGTCGCGCGATTTTCGCAAGGGTGATCCCCGGTGCGATTTTTGGCACGGGCCGGCACATCTGGGAAATCCCAACTGGCCGGACGGCCCCACATTGGCCCCACGCCGGGGTATGTGCCGTTCACAGCGCTGGCCACCTGATACCGATTGTTGGCATTGTCGACCGAATCTTCGACACGATCAGCGATCCAATCCCAAAGGGCTGGACCGGATACTTGGCCGGTCAGGTGTTCGGCCACCCCGGCCGGGTATCCAAAGGCAAAATCAAAACCCACCAAGACCCTGCGACCCGCGGCCCGTTCTGCCAAAATCAGGTCCAGCAAACGTGCCCGTGCATCTGCCCGGGTGCGTGCGTATTCCACGGGTTGCGCCACACCATCCCGCACGACAGCCCAAAATATCGCATCCCTTGTAGGGAGCGCAGGCGATGGTTTGGATCTGGCAGACCAGTCCACCACCACATGGGTGTCAAAGATTGGCACAGCGCGCCTCCGTTCCGGGTCATGTCCATGGGAACCAAGCTGCACTTGGCATGACGATCATGGCGGTGGCCCCCAATTTGGGTCGGCCGCGCCCATGCACCGTTCTGGTCCTTTGGACGTCGTCCCCATTGCCATAGGACACACGTCAAAATTCAGCAAACCGATTCCCGACCCAAGGATGGCCAGTTGCGCCGCTTGGCGCCTGGTTATCCCGCGTAATATGTCACCATCTGGGCAAGATCAGCGGGCCGTGTGGCTTTGGGAATAAAGGCACATGCATTGGCGCAGTGGGAAAAGATGGACCCGTCGCAAAAGAATGTTGCGCTTGTGACAAACACCACCCGGCTGTCAGGCCAGCGATAGCTGCAATAATCAGAAACGGCGATGGCACCATTTTCGCCAAGATCCAAAACGATTACAGGAAATTCTTCATGGGCCAACACAGACAAAGCTTGATCTTGATCCGCAACTTGAACGGCCACAATCCCCACACGGTGCATGTGGTCAGCCCACAACTTTCCCAAATCGGGATTGGACTGCATAATCATTATACGCATTTACTTCCCCCAGCGCCCAAAGTAGCCGATGGACGTGAAAAAATGATGCGACAAAATCGTAAAGAAAGTTTTAACCATGGCGCGGAACCATCGTGATCACGGGGGCGGTTTGGACGCTGCCATTGCACATTTTGGCGGCGCGCGCAGCGATTGGTTTGACCTGTCAACGGGCATCAACCCCCGTCCTTTCCCCACGGGCACTGTGCCGCCAGACAGTTGGAACGCGTTGCCCGATGATAGGGCCAACGAAGCCTTGATCAACGCTGCACGTCAGTTTTGGGATATCCCATCAGCAGCGGCTGTTTTGCCCGTACCGGGCTGTTCTGCGGCCATTGCCCAAATCCCGTTTCTGGCGACTGCCGCCACCGCGGTGATCCCTGGCCCAACATATAACGAACATGCTGCCAGTTTTAAAAACGCTGGATGGACCATTGAAGAAAACGGTTCAGGCGCAGCCCATGTGATTGTGCATCCCAACAACCCAACAGGGCACTTTTGGGAAGCAGCACCCACGCAAGAACTGACCATCATTGACGAGAGCTTTTGCGACGTCGCACCTGACCAAACCCTGGTGGCTTTGGCGGCGCTCCCAGGCCACCTGCTATTAAAAAGCTTTGGCAAATTTTGGGGATTGGCGGGTCTACGGCTTGGGTTTGTGATTGGCGATCCCGGGCTTGTCCAAACCTTGAAAGATCGGTTGGGCCCTTGGCCTGTGTCCGGCCCTGCCCTGACCATCGGTACGCAAGCTTTAAGCAACCCCGCTTGGGCAGCTGAGACAAGAACCTGGTTGGAAGGTCAGATGGCAGCCATGGACACCATCATGGTGCAAGCTGCCGCCGTCCCCATGGGGTCTGTGCCCTTGTTTCGTACATATACCGTGGAAGACGCTGCCAGCTGGCAAACAAAATTGGCCCAAGTCAAAATCTGGTCCCGGGTCTTTCCGTACAATGAAAAATGGTTGCGGCTGGGCGTCCCCACTGATGCGGCTTTGGCCAGATTGAAGGAGGCCCTGTGACTTTGGTATTTGCCATGGTCTTGGATGCGATCCTGGGCGAACCGCGTTCTTTGTGGACCCGAATGCCGCACCCGGCTGTGTTGATGGGCCGGGGGATTGGTTGGGCAGACAAAACGTTTAACAAAGGACCCCACCAGAAACGCAACGGCATGCTGTTGACGGCTGGGTTGGTGCTGGGGTTTGCGATGTTGGGCTGGATGATCAGCCAACTGGGATATGTTGTGGAAGTTGCCCTTGCGGCCATTTTGTTGGCCCAGCGATCTTTGGTGGACCATGTGGCCGCCGTGGCGCGCGGGTTGCGCATGTCTTTGGCCCAAGGTCGCCGCGATGTCGCGATGATTGTGGGCCGGGAAACCACAGAAATGGACCCATCCGATGTGGCCCGCGCCGCGGTGGAAAGTGCTGCTGAAAATTTTTCTGACGGGGTTATCGCGCCTGCGTTTTGGTTCTTGGTGGCGGGCTTGCCGGGCATCTTAGTGTACAAGGCCATTAACACCGCTGACAGCATGATTGGGTATCGCACCCCCCGCCATGAGCACTTTGGCTGGGCGGCCGCGACGTTGGACGATGTTTTGAATTGGGTGCCTGCCCGATTGACCGCCCTGATCTTGGCCGCAACCCAAGGCCAACTGGCGGCCTGGCCCGCCATCGTGGCCGATGCCAAATGCCACCGATCCCCCAACGCGGGTTGGCCCGAAGCGGTGTTGTCGCGGGGATTGGGCGTGGCGGTATCTGGCCCACGCACCTATGACGGCAAACGAAGCCACTTTCCTTGGGTGAATGACACAGGTCGCAAAACATGTACCCCCGCCGATATTGACCGCGCCATCACAGCATTGTGGTGGGCTTGGGGCATGTTCTTGGGGCTGACGGTTGCACTGTCTGTGATACTGCGGTTGCCCCTGCTGCAGTGACACGGCTAGTCTGGCGTTAACTTTTATGCGGAGACTTTCCATGAAACAGCTTCTTTCTGCCATTGCCCTTTGCGTTACTGCCAGCGGGGCCATGGCCCAATGCGGCGGATCCTTCGGTGGGTTCGTAAACGGATTGGCGTCCGAGGCGGTTTCAAAGGGCCACAGCCGTGCCACGGTGCAAAAGTTCTTCGGCAATGTGCGCCAGGACCCTAAAGTCATCAAAGCGGACCGCAGCCAAGGGGTGTTCCAAAAGGACTTTCTGTCTTTTTCCCGTGCCCTCATTTCCAAAAACCGCATGGACCACGGCGCCAAAAACGCCCGCAAATACGCCAGTACTTTCCGTCGGATGCAAAATGATTACGGCGTTTCACCCGGGGTCCTTTTGGCGTTCTGGGCCTTTGAAACGGACTTCGGTGCAAACCAAGGCAACTTCAATACGCTGAACGCATTGGTGACGTTGTCCCATGATTGCCGCCGCCCTGAACTGTTCCGCCCACAAGTATTTGCAGCACTGGAACTGTACGAACGTGGGATGTTCAGTCCCACTGCCACCAAAGGCGCATGGGCCGGCGAGATTGGCATGATCCAAATGCTGCCAGAAGATATCATCCGCAACGGCGTGGATGCAGATGGCAATGGCCGCGTGGATTTGCAAAAATCGGCCCCCGATGCATTGTTGACTGGCGCGAACATGTTACGGCAAATGGGCTGGCAGGCAGGCCAACCTTGGCTGCAAGAAGTGCGTGTGCCGTCCAACCTGGATTGGTCCCAGACCGGCCTGGACAAAACCCTGCCCGTGGCTACTTGGGCCAGCCTGGGCGTCAAAGCCCGCAACGGAAACCTGTTCGGGTCGAACACCCCGGCGTCCATTCTGCTGCCTATGGGGCGCAAAGGACCGGCGTTCATCGCTTACCCAAATTTCAACGTGTATTTTGAATGGAACAAAAGCTTTGTTTACGTCACCACCGCCGCCTATTTTGCAACGCGTTTGATGGGTGCACCCGTGTATGATGCAGGCAATCCAGACAAAGGGCTGTCGGGCAATCAAATGAAGCAACTTCAACAAAAGCTGTCACGCCTGGGCTATGACGTGGGGAAGATTGATGGCATTTTGGGCGCAAAGACACGCGCCGCGGTGCAAGCAGAACAAGCCCGCCTGGGATTGCCCGCCGATGCTTGGCCAACCCCCGCTTTGTTGAATCGGTTGTAGTACTAAGGTCCTAACTCGGCGGTATTTTCCTGCCAAAAATCGTAAAAACGGGTGGCGTCTGTTGCCACGAACGCCCCCGATGCATCAACATGCTGGCAGGTTACTTAGCAGTTGGTGGTTACAGTGTTGGACGCAGGCGCTTTTCGCGTGAATTTGCCGGATCGGTTGGAAAACGCATCCTTCTTTTTGGATGATCCGTTTCATATTTTTGAAATTGAAAATTTTGTGGACGATGCGTTCTATGGCGCATTGGTGGCGGACGTCGCCGCGCGGCAGCATTTTGACCGGGTGTTCACAGGCAAGGGGGATAAGAAAAAGTTCAGTCTGGGTGGACACAACATTGCCGAAGCCGAAGATTGCCCGTTCAAAACATTTGTATCTTTCTTTTTGTCCCAGGACTTTTTTGATTGGTTCGTACAAACCCATTTGCCCCACTTTGAAGTAAAGGGCGACCCGGTCCATGTATACGACAAGACTGATCCGGCCATGATGGTCGCGGTTGAGGCACGCAATCCACAAACGGCGACCCAGTCCTTTTACAACACCGAAGTGCACTATTCATCCATGACCAAAGGCGGGTTTATCCCGCCCCACACGGACAGCCCCAAAAAACGCTTGAGCTTGGTATACTATTTGCCTGACACGCCCGTGCCGGATGCCATGGCCGAAAATCTGGGCACAGTGTTTTACAAGCCATCCAGGGGCAAAAAATCGTGGCAACGGTTCCAAAGTGGATTGTTGAACGACAAAGCCACCAAAAAGTTTGAAGACAAACACGAACCCGCTCACATCACAAAATTCCGGCCCAACACATGTGCTGGTTTCATAAAAAATGATGTCAGCTGGCACGCCGTGGCCCCAAACCAATATGACTATGACCGGCGGGCGATTGTGATCAACATTTTGGAAATGTGACCAAACCCCATAGGCCCCTTACCACCCGATCAATTCCTCAAACTCCACCATATTGCGCACCCACATGACGTAATGTTCGGCAAAGCCCGGAACGCTAATGCCCCCAGCCCCGGACAATAAATCCATTTCCAACCGGGCGCTGCCTTCTTCGCTGACATATGCACGCGTGTACCTGCGTTCCTTGTTCCAGGCATTTGCCTGGTCCACCGTCCAGGCCCCTTCGGTGCGATAGCCCACGAAAAACTGCAGCGATGTGCAGGCCATGGATTCAGCGCAGCCGTAAAAATAAATTGAAAAAACGGTGTCGCCTTGGCGCACGTTGATCTTGGGGTCGCCGTAGTCATCTTTGGTAAGTTGGGCTTCGATGCCTTCGGCAATCAAATGGGTGACAAGTCCGTCAGGATCCCCGGCACTTATTTGTCGGGCGTTGCCCGGAAATGCGATGAAAATGAGCCCTAAAACCAGGGCAATCACACGTGCCATATCGATATCCTTTCAGTCCATTACGCCACCATCTGTTCAGCCTTTTTCAGATCCACAGACACCAACTGGCTTACGCCCTGTTCTGCCATCGTCACCCCGAATAGTCGGTCCATGCGGGACATGGTCACCGCGTGGTGGGTGATGATCAGGAACCGGGTTTGGGTGCGCCGGGTCATCTCATCCAAAAGATCACAGAAACGCCCCACGTTTGCATCGTCCAGGGGCGCGTCGACTTCATCCAAAACACAAATTGGTGCAGGATTTGCTAAGAACACCGCAAAAATCAGCGCAAGTGCAGTCAACGTCTGTTCGCCACCAGACAGCAACGACAGCGTAGAAAGCTTCTTGCCGGGCGGTTGACACATGATTTCCAGCCCCGCTTCCAGCGGGTCGTCGCTTTCCACCATCACCAGGCTGGCTTCGCCACCACCGAACAAGTGCGTGAACAAAGTGCCGAAATTTTTATTCACTTCATCAAAGGCTGCCAACAAACGTTCGCGGCCTTCTTTGTTCAAGCTGGCGATTCCACTGCGCAGGGTTTTGATGGCGTCTTCAAGATCCACCTTTTCCCCAGCCAGGGTATCGTGTTCTTCTTGAACCGCGCGCGCGTCTTCTTCTGCGCGCAAGTTCACTGCGCCCAATGCATCGCGCCCACGGCGCAACTTGGCCACTTCCACTTCCGCTGTGTCTGCGGACATCATGGTATTGGGATCCACATCCAGGGAGTCCAACAGATCAATTGGCGTGGTTTCCATTTCTTCTTCGATGCGTGAAGCCGCTTGCAACACGGCTTCGGCGGCGGCTTCCGAGCGGGCTTCGCCACGCGCCCGTTCTTCACGAGCTTCTGATGCGCCGCGTTCCGCGTCCCGTTCCGTTTGCACTGCTTCGCGCAAGGCCGTTTCGGCAACGGCCAAAGCATCTGCTGCCAATTGACGTCGCTTTTCTGCGGCTTCCAAAGCAACCAACATGTCTTCACGGGTTTTCACCAACGTACCAGGCACCAGTTTGGCGGCCTTCAATTCCTCAGTGGCTTTGACTTTCCGGCTTTCCAGTTCTTGGCTGCGGCTGGATGCGTTGGCCAGGCGTTCTTCCCAGCGTTTGATATCGCGCGCTACATCAGCCGAACGCTTGGCACGGGCATCCCCCACCCGGCGCAATTCTTCTTGGCCAGACCTCTTGGACAGCATGGTCACCCGGCTGGCTTCGACAGTCATTTTCACGTCTTCGGCCAAAGCACGGACAGCATCCAAATCTTCCAACCCGTCCAATGTGGTTTGGGCGTCTTTGGCTTGGCTGCGGGCTTCGGTGGCTTCTTCGGCGAAACGGTTCAAAGACAGGGTCAAGCTTTCTTGCTTGCCCTGGGCCACATTGCGTTCTGCTTCGGCTTTGGACAAAGCGCGGGCCGCCCCAGCCAATTGCTGTTCCGCTTCGCGGCGGGCAGCACGCGCGTCGCGGTCAGCCTGGGTCAATTGCGCCAAACGCGCGGCCACTTGTTCATGTTTGGAACGTGACCCGGCAGCGGCTTGGTTGGCCGCGTCCAACTGTTCTGACAAATCAGCCAGTCGGTTGCGTTGTTCCAGCCGCAGCGCCGCCGTGGATGGCGCATCATCTGCGGTCATGCAGAATCCATCCCAACGCCACAAATCGCCTGCTTTGCTGACCAATCGCTGGCCTGGCATCAGCTGCGGTTGCAGACGCGCGCCATCGGCGGCATCCACCACGCCAACTTGGGCCATGCGGCGGTCCATCACACCGGGGGCGGTGGCAACCGTGCCAAGCGGTGTCGCCCCTTCGGGCAACCGCAGCGGCGTGGGGTAATTGGCGATTTCCACCCAGCCCGACAAAGCACCATCGCGCACAATCGGCAGTTTCAAATCGTCGGCCAAAGCAGCGCCCAAAGCTTTTTCGTACCCAGGCGCCACCTGCACAGCGTCCAAAATTTGGCCAGTGTCATTGGTACCACGATCCACCAGTTTTTGCAGCGCGGACACTTCGGCTTGCAGGGCACTGACCACGCCATCAGCTTCCGCCATGCGGGCGCGGGCTGTGTCTTCTTGGGCTTGGCATGCGGTGCGCGCCGCTTCGGATTCCTGCAACGTTTGGTCAGCCAATTCCACGGTTTGCGCGGCAGCTGTTTCCTGTGCTTTGGCGGCGTCCACAGCGCCCGCGGCAATACCGGCGGCATTGGCAGCGGCTTCAATGGCGTTGCGGGCATTTTGTTCTTCGGTGGCGGCACGTTCCAGTCGCTTTTGCGCGTCATCCAAAAACCGTTGGGCGGATTGATACCGTGCGGCCAAACGGGCCACGTCTTCGGTCACCTGGGCCAGTTGGCTTTCCCGGTCATGCAAAACAGCTGCCGCCTCTGACGCTTCGGCGCTGGCTTTGGCCAAACGGTCGTCGTGACCATCCGCGTCCTTTGCCAGTTCCGCTTCTTCGGCCCGCAAACGGTCTACGGTACTGCCCGCATCTTTGTTCAGATCGCCCTCACGATCCAAATCCGCAGACAGCTGCGCGATGCGAGCTTCCAAGGTGGTGATGGCCTGGGCCGCACGATCTTCTTGATCCGTCAGATTATCGCGTTCCACTTTCAGGCGTTGCAACACGGCATTGGCCACCGCTTCGTCTTCGCGCAAGGGTGGCAAAGCGGCTTCGCATTCTGCGCGGGTGGTGCCAGCCGCGCGGGCGGCGCCTTCGGCCTGGGATGCAGCAATGGTGGCGGCACGAAGGGCATCGGCGGCGGCAGCCTGGGCATCATCTGCTTCTTTCCAACGACGATATAACAGCACCCCTTCGGCCAATCGCAAAGCCGTCCCCAGCTCGCGATACCGCGAAGCTTGCTTGGCCTGACGGGCCAGGGTTGTCAGTTGTTGGGTCAACTGATCCAACACGTCGTCCACGCGACCCAAATTGGTTTCCGCACCGTTCAGTTTTAACTCAGCCTCATGGCGGCGTTGATACAATCCCGAAATACCCGCAGCTTCTTCAAGGATGCGGCGGCGGGCCTTGGGTTTGGCGTTGATCAGTTCGCTGATCTGCCCCTGCCGGACCAACGCGGGCGAATGCGCCCCGGTGGATGCATCCGCAAACAGCATCTGCACATCGCGCGCGCGCACGTCCTTTGTGTTGGCTTTATATGCTGAACCAATATCACGTGTAATGCGGCGAACCACTTCCAGTGTGTCTTGATCGTTGAACCCGGCTGGGGCCAACCGTTCACCATTATCAATCAACAGACTGACTTCGGCGAAATTGCGGGCGGGCCGCGTGGCGGCCCCGGCAAAGATAACGTCTTCCATGCCACCGCCACGCATGGCTGTGGGGCGATTTTCACCCATCACCCAGCGCATGGCTTCCAACAAATTGGATTTCCCACACCCGTTTGGCCCCACCACGCCGGTCAGACCGTCCGCAATGATAAGGTCCGTGGGATCCACGAAACTTTTAAAACCATTCAAACGAAGCTTAGAAAAACGCACTGCCAGACCACTTTGATTCTTATTTTTAAGCAGTCTGGCGTTTCGCCAGGTCGTGAGTCAACGATTACACACCCGATGATGCGGTTTAGGCTGACTTATCCACAAGATATAGGCAATTCACGCGCTCAAATCTTGAAAAACACAGTGGCGACCCAAGATGTTTCAACCATGGCACAGGCAATGAACACGCCGCACTGGTTTCTAAAATTCGATGCGAAAAGCGGATGAAGGCAACGAAGACACTCCGGCCACAAAGACAGCGTCACTTCCGTCAATCACAATCATTACCCCACCATCGCGAACTGATTGTTCAACAACGGCGTCGCTGTGCAAAACTTCGATATCCAGTCGGTCCCCCTCATTCGGGTTGAAATCCATAATATAAATGGGGTCGGCGTCGTTGTCCGTTTCTTGGGTCTCAAACTCGTCTGCCCCTTGGCCGCCAAACAAGGTATCCCCATCAAAGGCGAGAAAGCTGTCGTCACCAAAACCACCATAGACGAGATCCGGACCATCGTCGTCACCATAGGCGGTGACAATCGTATCGGCACCAGCATCACCGTAGACAGTATTAGCTCCGTTTCGGTCAGTGATCTGATCGCTTCCTCCACCGCCTCGGATAAAATCATCACCAGAATCGTTTAACTGGATGACGTCATTTCCTTTGCCCAAGAAAACACGATCGTTGCCTTCACCACCCGATATTGAATCATCGCCATCACCGCCGAAAACAGTGTCGTTTCCGGCTTGTGCGTCCACCACATTATCTCCATCGCCCGCTTCAATTCTGTCTGCGTTGGGCGTGCCAATGATGTCATCACCAGTGGCTTGTCCATACTCAAAGACTGGCGAAAGAGTTTCGGCATCACCCGTGTTGGGATCGACTTGTAAGAGCGTAATGTCAGTTGTTGGAATAAAGTCTGGGCCATTCACCACCGCAACGGCCTGCCCATCCAACAAGACTTCTATTTTGAGCCCCGCGTCATCAGAACCTGCGGCAACAATGTTCTGGGTTATGGTACTTGCGTTGGCGTCTTCGGTTTGAATCACCAGCTG
This sequence comes from Planktomarina sp., assembly GCA_020629775.1. Taxonomy (GTDB): domain Bacteria; phylum Pseudomonadota; class Alphaproteobacteria; order Rhodobacterales; family Rhodobacteraceae; genus Planktomarina. The sequence goes on along the minus strand of JAHDCP010000004.1, from coordinate 9,349 downwards.
ATCCTCTTCAGCTGGATTAAAGTCTTCAACAAAAATGGCGCCAGGGGTTCCAGCATAAAGCGCCGAAACAAAGGTATCACCGCCAGACCCGCCCACCATGACATCGCCGCTATCACCGATCAGTGTATCCGCGTTCGAACCACCAAAAAGAAAATCGCTTCCCGCGCCGCCCTCGATATCCAATGCGATCAACAGATCATCCTGCGCATCACCATATAAGGTGTCGTCCCCAATAAAGTCTGCAATGGTGTCCTTCCCGCCGCCGCCGCGTAAGAAATCATCACCCGATCCAATCGTTAAAGTATCGTCATTTTCATCAATGGTCAGCGCAACCACAAAATCATTGCCTGGCCCGCCAAACACGTTGTCATTGCCCCCTTGGGGCGCAATTATGTCGTCGCCTTCGCCGCCGAAAATACGATCGGCACCGGCGCCACTGGCAACAAAATCATCGCCGTTGCCGGCAATGACGGTGTCGGGGCCATCACCGGCAAAAATGGTATCATCGACGGAAGAGCCGTTTTCAACCTGACCATCCGGCCCTTCATTCGCATCCGCAGTTGTTTGCCCGCCACTGTCACTGTCATCAAAAAGGGCCGCTAACCCCAACAGAATAAAAACGATGCCAAATTCCATACTGTGTCTCACCAAATCGATTGTTAAAATTTGGTTAACTCTACCCTACCGTGCGGGGATCAAGTCAAGCTAAACCCCGCCGCGTTTCATGCCCTGCAACAATACCCACCATTGCGCTGCTGCGTTTCCGATGCGTGGCCCAAAAGCCCAACTTTCGCCGCATTTGGAACCTGCGCCGCGCGTTCAACACACAGATTGTCGCAATTCACCTTGACCGAGACCTCGATTCCCGGCCATCTGACACCACTGTTTGGGGCCTGCGCGTGCAAAGCATGCGGGGCTTAAAAGGGAATTTGGTGCGGGTGACCCATTTCGGGGCCTTATGCCAAAGCCGCCCCCGCGACTGTATGCGGTTTGGGTCTGCGACACGCCACTGGGCAACCGGGAAGGCCGCAGATCAACACGCCGCAAGCCAGGAGACCGACCAAGCAGTGTGTAACTTGATCCCCTGTCGGGTGTGACAGGGAAGGAGAAATGAAATGAATACGACGACACAAACATCCGCCGTTGCCGGGTCCTCAACATTGGCCGTAATCTTTGCCGCCATTTTAGGCGCGGCGATCATCACGATTGCAGGCCACGTCCAGGCCAACACGCTGCATGACGCTGCCCATGATGTGCGCCACGCCACAGGATTTCCCTGCCACTAATTCAGAATCAAGCTGAGTTACCCTTTTAGCCCCAAACGCCCACCGTTTGGGGCGATTCTGGTGTTTGACATGTTTTCAAGAATTCTAATGACCGCTCTGTTCGCAGGGTTCATCACAGGCGTGGCTGCGGCCATTCTTCAACTGTGGCAAGTGCAGCCTATATTACTGCACGCCGAACTGTATGAAGGGGGGGAGTTGGCCCACACCCCATCGGGTGTCGCTGCCCATCCCGAACTACCCGGAATCAATATCTTGCGCGACGGGCTGTCGGTGTTTTTCACTACCCTGATCTATGTGGGATATGGCCTGATCCTGACAGCAGTCGTGGCGCTTTTGGCTGACCGGGGCAGAGTATTTTCCATTGGCCAAGGCGTCCTTATGGGGCTGGCGGGATACGCGGCGGTGCAGTTGGCTCCCGCTATGGGCTTGCCCCCTGAAGTGCCCGGCGCCGGGGCTGCCTCCGTGGAAGCCCGGCAAATCTGGTGGGTGGGCTGCGCCATCGCCACCGCCCTTGGACTGGGATTGATGGGATTTGGCAAAGGCATGATGTATGCCGTCGTCGGTGCCGTTCTCATCGCCCTGCCCCACATCATCGGCGCACCAGAACCAGAAATGTTCACCGGCCCCACTCCACCAGAGGTAGCCGCCCAATTTGCATCGCGCGCCCTGGGCGTCGGCATGGCAGCCTGGGCCTTGCTGGGGGCCCTGGTCGTATATTTTTGGAACAGGGAAACCTAATGCAATGCGCACCTGGCTTTTGTTTTTCATTGGCGGTTTTTTGGGGTTTGGACTTGGAATCGTTGTGGCTGCCAGCCAAGGCTTGACCTTGGACGGCCATGACCACGTTATGGATCACGGCGGTCACGATGGACACAAAGGGCATATGGATCATGCGCCTCTGGTTTTGCCCCCAGGGTCCGATGCACCCACCTTGTCAGCAACGGTGATCAAAGACACGAAGTCCGGGTGGAATTTGCACCTGACCACCACGAATTTCACCTTTGCCCCTGACCAGGTAAACCAGTCCCATCAACCGGGACTGGGTCACGCCCATGTATATGTGAATGATGAAAAAATCGCGCGCTTGTACGGGCCGTGGTTGCACATTCCCTCGCTGCCCCAGGGCAATGTGGAGGTGACCGTCGAACTGAACGCCAACACTCATGAACCCCTGTATGTGGGGGACACTCCCCTTCGCCAGGTGATCACCGTGTCGGTGAAATAGGAACGGCTGGGATGCGCGCGCGCAAGCACAATCGCAACCGCCCTGCAGGGCGCGCATCTTCCACCCATCCATCCGGGGACTTGCGCCACAAATCCGCAAAAGCGACAATATCTCCGATGTCATCAGGTGTCAGCCCCGCAAAGACATATGCCGCCAATCCTTCAGCCCGAAACGCCACGGCCAGAGGATCGTTGCAACTGGAAAAACAGGGGTGGCCAGTCACCACGAAACCTGGTCCCACCCTGGACCGAACCGCATCCATAAATTCACCGACTTCAAAATCAACGGCACAAGATGTACAGACAAATATCTGAAACACGTCCCTGCCCCTTGTCATAGGTATCCCCAATGCCCGCAAAAATTCCCGCCACCATCATCACAGGTTTTCTGGGCGCCGGAAAGACCACACTGATCCGCAATATGTTGGAAAACGCAGGCGGTCGCCGCATTGCCTTGATCATCAACGAATTTGGCGATCTGGGCGTGGATGGCGACATCCTGAAAGGCTGCGGCGATGAAACCTGCCGCGAAGAAGACGTGATGGAATTGTCCAACGGCTGCATCTGCTGCACCGTGGCAGATGATTTTATCCCCACCATGGAAAAGCTGCTGGCCCGCAAAGATAAGCCTGATCACATCGTGATTGAAACATCTGGTTTGGCCCTGCCACAACCCTTGGTACGGGCGTTCAACTGGCCAGGCATTTCCACCCAAGTTACCGTGGATGGGGTGGTCACTGTGGTGGACGGTAAAGCCGTGACCGAAGGCCGTTTTGCCCATTCAGTGGAAGCCGTGGATGCCCAGCGCAAGTTGGATGAAAACCTGGACCATGAAACACCGCTTTCAGAATTGTTCGAAGACCAAGTGGCCTGCGCCGATATGATCGTGATCAACAAGACCGATCTGCTGGATACCAAGCAAGCCGAAGGATTGGTGGGCCAGCTGCAATCCGAATGCCGCGATGGCGTGCAAGTGGTGAAAACATCCATGGGCAAACTGCCCGTGGACGTGTTGTTGGGCCAAGGCATCGGCGCTGAAGCTGACCTGGATGCCCGCCACGAAGTGCACCACCATCACCACCACGATGATGACGACCACCACCATGATGATGATCACGAAGACGACCATGATCACCACCACCATCATGACCACGATCACGACGCCTTCGAAAGCTTTGTGGTGAACATGGGCGAAGTGGCCGATGCCACTGCTTTTGCCGAACAAGTGTCCGATGTCATCCGCGCCCACGACATTTTGCGCTTGAAGGGCTTTGCTGCAGTGGAAGGCAAACCCATGCGCTTAACTTTGCAAGCCGTGGGGCCGCGCGTGGACACGTATTTCGACCAACCCTTTGGGGATGCGCCACGCACAACGCGCCTGGTGGTCATTGGCCAAGCCGGATTGGATCACGCCGCAATTGAGGCTGCCTTGACCGCATGAAACTGACGATTGCCCCAGAAGATCCCACCACGCCCACGGCGTTGGCCTTGATCGAAGGGTGCGATCAAGCCCTATTTGCTGTGTACACACCTGAAAAATGTGCCGCGCCATCGCCAGAAACACTGGCCACACCAAACACAACATTCCTTGTGGCCCGGCAAGACGGGATCGCTGTGGGATGTGTTGCGGTGATGACCAATAAAGATCGGGCAGTGATGAACCGTCTGTATGCGGCCCCATCAACACGGGGCCAAGGTGTGGGACTTGCCTTGGTGGATGCCGCAGAACGGGTCGCCCTTGATTTGGGGTACGATGCCCTGGACCTAAAAACTGGGGCTTTGCTGGATGCCGCCGTTGCCTTGTACCGCCGCCATGGATACGCCCCTTGCCCACCCTTTGGGGGCGGCGACGCGGACCTGTTGTATTTCTCTAAATCCTTAAAGCCATCGCCATGATCATCGTCGAAAAAACAGACCCCCATCACCCGCAAGCCACAGCCCTGCTGCGCAAAAGCCATGCGTTGATGGAAAGTCTGTTTCCGCCAGAAGACAACTTCTATCTGGATATCGACGACCTGTGCACGCCGAACATCCATTTTTTTGCGGCCCGTCGTGGTGATTTCATCATCGGCACAGGCGCATTGGCCATCAAGGATGGCTACGGCGAAGTGAAGTCCATGTTTGTGGACGAAGGTGCGCGCGGCAGTGGGGCCGCTGATGCCATCATGCGGGTGTTGGAAGACGCCGCCCGCGAAGCCGAATTGCCGATGCTGAAACTGGAAACAGGCAATGTCCTGCACGCTGCCCACAAACTGTACCGCCGCCACGGATTTACCGACTGCGGCTCCTTCGGGGAATACACCCACGCCGGGTCGTCGATCTTTATGGAAAAGGCGCTCTAATGCACTTGCTGGCCGCAACCCCCGGTGCCGTGGATGATGGCACCGAACCCGTTGATCTGGGCCAAACCCCGGCCGATATCATCGTCATTTCTGCCGCGGATACGGAACTGGCCTCCATGTCCACGGCGCGATCAGAAATGGACACCCCGCCCGATTTGCGCCTGGCCAGCATGATGCACCTGATCCACCCCATGTCGGTGGATTTGCATTTGGACAACTGCGCCACAAAATCCAAACTGGTAGTAGCGCGCGTTCTGGGGGGGGCGGCCTATTGGAAATACGGGTTTGAACAATACGCCGCGCGTCTGCGCACGGCGGGCGTGCCCGTGGCGTTCTTGCCCGGTGATGACAAACCCGATCCGGATTTGCGCGCCTTTTCCACTGTGGCGGACGAAGATTATGATGCGCTGTGGGCATACCTGGTGGAAGGCGGCCCGAAGAACGCCGTGAATTTCCTGACCTATGCCCAGGCCATGTTGGACGGCACGGACAAACCCATCGCCGCCGATCCGCTGCTGCGCGCGGGGGTGTATTGGCCCGGGGCAGGCGTGGCTGATCTGCCTGCAGCCCAGGCCCATTGGACGTCCGGTGCCCCTGTGGTACCGCTGATCTTTTATCGGGCCTTGGTCCAGGGCGCGGGGCTGAACCCCATCAACCGCATGGTAAAGGCGCTGCTGCGCGAAGGGTTGAACCCCCTGCCCATATTCGTGGCTTCGCTGAAGGACCCCATTTCCGTGGCCACCCTGGACCAATTGTTCACAACGGCACCGCCATCGGTGATTTTGAACGCCACCAGTTTCGCCGTAGGCAACCCCCACGGCGATGATGCGCCCAGCAATCCTTTGGTTATGGCGTCTGCCAACGCGGCCCCCGTGTTCCAAGTGGTCTTTGCCGCAGGGACAGAACAGGCTTGGGAAGACGGCCTAAATGGCCTGGCTGCCCGCGACATTGCTATGAACGTTGCCCTGCCCGAAGTCGACGGACGTGTCCTAACCCGTGCGGTGTCCTTCAAAGGCGAAGCTTTCTTTGATGAAGCCACGCAATGCCCCATCGCCACATACAAGGCCCGTGGCGACCGGGTCACGTTTGTCGCCAAATTGGCCGCAAAATGGGCCGACCTGCGCACCACCCCTGCCGCTGATCGCCAAGTGGCCCTTGTGATGGCCAACTATCCCAACAAGGACGGGCGCTTGGCCAATGGCGTGGGGTTGGACACATCTGCATCGGTGGTCCATGCCCTGAACATCATGGCGGACGCCGGATACCAAACTGGCGTGCACCCCAAAGACAGCGATGCTTTGATGGCCGATGTTCTGGCCGGCCCCACCAACTGGCTGACCGACCGCGCAGATCGCGATGGCGGGGTCATATTGGATTTGGCCACATACGAAACCCTCTATGCCGCCCTGCCCTATGCTGTGCGTCAACGCATCGAAGTCCGTTGGGGCAAACCGCAAGACGATCCATTCTTCTTTGCGCCAAAAATACCTTCGCCGAAGGCATCCGACAGCGGCTTCAAGCTCAGTATCCTGCAATATGGGAACGTCACCGTCGGCGTACAGCCCGCACGCGGCTATAACATTGACCCAACAGATACCTATCATTCGCCAGACTTGGTGCCGCCCCACAATTACTTGGCGTTCTATTTTTGGCTGCGCCACGTCCAAGCAGCGCAGGCCATTGTCCACATGGGCAAACATGGCAACATGGAATGGCTGCCAGGCAAAGCCCTAGCCCTGTCAGAAGAGTGCATCCCAGAAGCGGTGTTTGGCCCCACGCCGCATATCTATCCCTTCATCGTGAACGATCCCGGCGAAGGCACGCAGGCCAAGCGCCGGGCGCAAGCCGTGATCATCGACCACCTGACACCCCCCCTGACCCGTGCGGAAACTTATGGCCCGCTGAAGGATCTGGAGGCGTTGGTGGATGAATACTATGAAGCAGCCGGCGTGGACCCGCGTCGCATAACCCATTTGCGCGATCAGATTTTGGCCATCTCATCTGCCACTGGTTTGGACCAAGACATCGGATTTCAAGGCGACGCTGACACCGATTTGGCCAAGCTGGATGCATACTTGTGTGAACTGAAAGAAGCGCAGATCAGGGACGGTTTGCACATCTTTGGGCAATCCCCGAAGGGGCAGCAAAATCTGGACCTGACCATTGCCTTGGCCCGCGTTCCACGGGGCGATGGGGCTGGTGCAAACCAATCTTTGATCAAAGCAATTGCACAAGATTTCGACTTGGGCTTCGATCCTTTGGATTGCGATATGGCCGCACCCTGGGTTGGGGCAAAACCGGGCGAACTGGCCGCCGCCAGCGAAGAAACTTGGCGCACTGCGGGCGACACCGTGGAACGGTTGGAGCTGTACGCGCAAACCCTGTTTCAAAACCCCGGCACATTGGCTGCCGCAGGCCCCGACACGCAAACTGTCATGGCCCATATCGCGGCGGATATTGCGCCCAAGTTGGAAATATGTGGTGCATCAGAAACCCAGGGTCTTTTGGCCGCCTTGGACGGCACCTTTGTGCCCCCCGCCCCATCTGGCGCACCAACGCGCGGGCGTTTGGATGTTTTGCCCACGGGCCGGAATTTTTATTCCGTCGACACCCGCGCAGTGCCCACCCCCACGGCGTGGGCTTTGGGCTGGAAATCGGCGAATTTGCTGATCGAAAAACATTTACAAAATCACGGCGATTGGCCCCGCAGTTTGCTGCTAACCGCCTGGGGCACCGCCAACATGCGCACCGGCGGGGATGACATTGCGCAATGTCTGGCCTTGATGGGCGTAAAGCCCAAATGGGACAGCGCAAACCGGCGCGTGACCGGGTTTGAAGTCTTGCCCATAAACACTCTGGGCCGCCCACGGGTGGACGTCACATTGCGCGTGTCTGGCTTTTTCCGCGACGCTTTCCCCGGCCTTATTGATTTGGTGGACAGTGCCGCACGTGCCGTGGCCGCCATGGATGAACCCATTGACATGAACCCCGCCAAGGGTGCCACCGGCGCCCGGGTGTATGGATCAAAACCAGGCGCCTATGGCGCAGGGCTTCAAGCATTGATTGATGAACGAATTTGGAATTCACAGGCTGATCTGGGTGACGCGTACATCGAGTGGGGCAGCTATGCTTACGGCCAAGGTCGCGAAGGCCAGGCAGACCGCAAGGGATTTGAAGACCGCCTAAGCCAGGTAGAGGCCATCGTGCAAAACCAAGACAACCGCGAACACGACGTGTTGGACAGCGATGATTATTACCAATTTGAAGGGGGGGCCGCCGCTGCAGTAACAGCGCTGCAAGGCCAATCCCGCCCGATTTACCACAACGACCATTCCCGGCCCGAACGCCCGTTGATCCGCACGCTGGACGATGAAATCGCCCGCGTTGTGCGGTCGCGGGTGGTGAACCCAAAATGGATTGATGGGGTCAAACGCCACGGATACAAAGGCGCATTCGAAATTGCCGCAACCGTGGACTACATGTTCGCCTTTGCCGCCACGACCGGGGCCGTGAAGAACCACCACTTTGATGCCGTTGAAGCCGCGTTCCTGGAGGACGATGAAACCCGCCAGTTTATCGAAGACCACAACCCAGTGGCCCTGGCGGAAATTGCCGAACGGCTGCAAGAAGCGATTGACCGCGGGCTCTGGCAGCCACGGTCAAACTCAGCGCGGGCGCGCATCGCTCAATATTCGCGGCAGGAAATTTCCCCGGTGTAAGGATCGGGCGGATCACAATCCCAAGCGGCACGTTCCGCACGGGCCAATTCTTCGGGCGTGGGAGGCACGCCGAACCCGGGGCATTTTAACCCCACGGTCACCGCCACCATGTCCCCGCGCGACCAGCCCACGGTGCACGGGCGAGCCACCCGTTCTACCACCGCGATAAACTTGCGGTTCATTGCATATCGCGACGGCACGCGTTGCGCATTGGTGCGCACCACATGGGCGTGGGGAAAGTTCACCCAAACTTTGAAATCAGACCCCCCCACCGAAAGTTCTTGGGGCGTCACGCTGTAAAACCCCGGTGGGGCCACATTGCACGCAGTCAAAGCCAAACCCAAAAGAAAACAGAAATACCGCATGCCCTATGCTGCTTCAAATCGGGTTAGGGAAGGGTAAATGCATCCCCAGATGCTTGCGCCTTGGCCCCATCCGTGCCAGCGTTTGACCAACAGAAAAAGGCCAAGCCCATGACCGATGATAACGCCCGCCACGCCACCAAAATGGCCAAGAAAAAAGCCGCCCGTGATAAGATCATGGCCACCAAGACCGATGAAAAGGGCCTGGTGATCGTGCACACTGGTAAGGGCAAAGGTAAGTCATCCGCCGCCTTTAACATGATCTTCCGTCACATCGCCCACAAACGCCAATCGGCCGTGGTGCAATTCATCAAAGGCGGGATGTCCACGGGCGAACGCGACCTGATCATGGAACATTTCACCGACCTGTGTTCGTTCCACACCATGGGCGAAGGGTTCACCTGGGAAACCCAAGA
>JAHDCP010000069.1:4692-13940 GCA_020629775.1 Planktomarina sp. | reverse complement strand
AAAGGGGCAAATTGTGTGCGGTCCATAGGTGTTCCCTCGTTCGCGGCGCGCACGATAGGACGGCTCCCCACCCCGATCGCGCAAGCGGCCAAGTCAGGTCCCGGCGTTCAGGACAGTAGATGTAAGAAGGGCCCGCCGACGCCATCGGGGGTTAAAATGCTTCTATCGTGAAGGGGCGGCAGGCCGCATTACCAAATGCGACGTATTTTTGTGCGTTTTGGATTGATCAGCGGATCAGGGATCCGGCGCCGTGGTCGGTGAACAGTTCCAGCAAGCACGCATTGGGCACACGGCCATCCAAGATAACCACTGCACGGGTGCCGCCTTTCAGCGCGTTCAAGGCGGTTTCAGTCTTGGGGATCATACCACCAGCGATGGTGCCATCGGCGGTCATGTCTTCGATTTGCGCGGCGGTCAGTTCGGTGACGACTTTTCCTGATGCATCACGCACACCATCCACATCGGTCAGCAACAGCAACCGATCGGCGTGCAGCCCGGCGGCAATGGCGCCCGCCACTGTATCCCCATTAATGTTCAAGGTTTCCCCATTGGGGCCCACACCCAATGGCGCGATAACGGGAATAATATCTGCAGCGAACAGTGCATTCAGAACTGTGGCGTCAATTTCGGTGGGAACCCCCACAAGCCCCAATGCTGGATCTGCCAAATCACAGTTGATCAGCCCCGCGTCTTTACCGGACAATCCCACTGCTTTGCCGCCTTGGCGGTTGATGGCTTGGGCCAATCTTTTGCCCACACGGCCCGACAGCACCATTTCCACCACTTCCACAGTGGCCTCGTCGGTGATCCGTTTGCCATCCACGAATTCGCTGGTGATGCCCAACTTATCCAACATGGCGTTAATCATGGGGCCGCCACCGTGCACCACCACGGGGTTCATGCCCATTTGGCGCATCAGCACCACGTCGCGGGCAAAACTGTCCATGCCTTCATCACTGCCCATGGCGTGCCCGCCCAGCTTAATCACCACGGTCGCGCCGTCATATCGTTGGATATATGGCAATGCCTGGTTCAGGGTTGCGGCGGCGGTGATCCAATCTTGGTTCATGTTTTGCTGTCTCATGGTGCGTGTCCTTCACGCCGGGACCATAGGGGCATCGGGCCACCGTGGAAAGCCGTTGAATATCTTTGGCCAACGTGGTGAGGTTGCCCCATGGCTGAAGAACGAAGAACCCTGTTGCTGACCGGCGCTTCGCGCGGGATTGGGCACGCCACCGTCAAAACATTTTCGGCTGCCGGATGGCGGGTGCTGTCGTGTTCGCGCCAACCCTTTGATGATCGCTGCCCTTGGCCGGGTGGGGCCGATAACCACGTGCAAGTGGACTTGTCCGACCCCCAAGGCACCATTGCGGCCATCGATGAAATCAAGGAAAAATGCGGCGGTAAATTGCACGCCCTGGTGAACAACGCGGGCGTGTCCCCCAAAGCCGAAGATGGCGGGCGGTTAAACACGTTGGACACGGATTTGCGCACCTGGGGTCACGTGTTCCATGTGAACTTCTTTGCCAGCGTTGTATTGGCCCGGGGGTTGCGCGACGAATTGGCCGCCACCAAAGGGGCCGTGGTGAACGTGACATCCATCGCGGGTGCACGGGTGCATCCGTTCGCTGGTGCGGCCTATGCCACATCCAAGGCCGCTCTGGCGGCGTTGACCCGTGAAATGGCCCATGATTTTGGGCCCCTTGGCGTGCGCGTCAACGCCATCGCCCCGGGGGAGGTGGAAACATCCATCTTGTCGCCAGGCACGGACAAAATTGTGGAAGGCTTGCCGCTGCGCCGTTTGGGGCAGCCGTCGGAAGTGGCCGATGTGATTTTGTTCTTGTGTTCAGATGCATCCAGTTACGTGACTGGGACTGAAATTGAAGTGAACGCAGGCCAACACGTTTGATGGCGGTGCGGGCGTGCGCCCGCCCGTAATGTTTTGCAGGTCACGCCGCAGGTGTTGGGGCGTTGTCCCAAACCCCAGAGTATTTTGGAACAAAGAAGGGTGGTTTAGATCAAACCTTCGATGACCGCGCGCAAAGTGGGGATGCCTTCGCCTTTTTCACTGCTGGTTAGGATCAGTTCAGGAAAGGCGGCGGGATGTTTGGACAGGGCTTCGCGCACCTGTGCCAAGGTCTTTTCGCGTTGGGCGTCTTTGATTTTGTCCAATTTGGTGAGGACCACTTGGAATGTCACGGCGGATGAGTTCAACAGCGCCATGATTTCTTCGTCCACTTTCTTGATGCCGTGGCGGCTGTCGATCAAGACAAAGGCGCGGCGCAGGTTCACCCGGCCAGACAAATATGCCTTTAGCAACCGTTGCCATTTTTCCACCACTGCGACCGGGGCGTTGGCAAAGCCGTATCCGGGTAAATCCACCAAGTACCGTTCATCGCCCAGTTCAAAGAAGTTGATCTCTTGGGTGCGGCCGGGGGTATTGGACGCGCGTGCGATGCCCTTGCGGTTGGTTAAGGCATTGATGAGGGATGATTTGCCCACGTTGGATCTGCCTGCAAAGCAGACTTCGATCCGGTCATCGGGGGGCAGGCCGTCCATGGCCACCACGCCCTTGAGAAATTCCACGGGCCCGGCGAACAGTTTGCGGCCCCGTTCAGCGGCGGCGTCACTTTCGGGTTCGGCGATAGGGAAGGCTAGGTTCATTTCATGAATACCTTGTCGTTTTCCGTGATGGTGCCCGCTTTAGTACAGCGCAAGAACAGGCCGAAATCACGGTGGCCGTATGTGGCTTCCAGCGTGTCCAAGGTGGCGGTGTCGCGCTTGCCTGTTTGGGTATTCACCATGGTGGCAGGGCATCGTTCGATGGGTTCAACACCTTTGAATTCAGCAGTGCCGATCAGAACGGTTTTTCCCACCCATTCGTGTTCTTCAAATGGGGCCAAACCTTCTACCCACAGGTTGCCGCGGAACCGCTGCATTTCCAAATCCAACCCGACATGCTGGGACAATGCCCGGCGCGACGCTTGGTTGTTCAGGCTGATGGATGGGAAATTTGTGTCTGTCATGCCTTGCTGGCTGGCGCACACGATATGGGTTGATTGGGCCCAAGCATCCGCCATCAAAGGGCGGACCCAAGCCAAAAAGCCAGTCAATTGGTGTTCATCATCCGGCTGAAAGGTGAAATCTTTGCGGTTCGGGTGGGACAGGGTCATGGTCCTGGTTGCAGTGTCCAATGTGCTGGTGATGGCGTGCACAGTGGCGGCACGCGCGGCACGGGTAAAGTTGTGGCAGCTGACCCAATTTGTGCCGTCTAACTTGGCTTTTTCATGGGCCACGGCCCAAACGCGATCCCATGGCAGGCATTCGTTCACGGCCACATCTGACGCGCTGATCCTTTCCACCCCATGGGCTTTTATGGGGTGGCGGAAAATGTCTGTCAGGTGGGCCATGTCAGCCGTCTGATTTGTTGCGTTTGAAGCTGGACATGATGTTGCCGAACACGTCTGGTTTGACGCCTTGGCTTCGCATGATCAGGTATTGTTGGCTGAACGTGATCGTGTTGTTGGCGATCCAGTATACGATCAGACCCGATGCGAAGCTGCCCAGCATGAACATGAAGACCCAAGGCATCCAAGCGAAGATCATTGCTTGGGTGGGGTCCGTTGGGGCCGGGTTCAGCTTTTGTTGCATCCACATGGAAATACCCAGCAACAACGGCAGAATGCCGATCAAAACCAGCGCCATGATGGAGCCGGGTTCAGGGCTGGCGTTGGGCAGAAGGCCGAACAGGTTGATGATGGACGTTGGGTCCGGCATCGACAAATCTTGGAATGGTCCAAACCAAGGGGCGTGGCGCAGTTCCAGCGTGACGAAAATCACTTTGTACAAAGAGAAGAAGATCGGGATCTGCAGCAGAATGGGCAAACAGCCAGCGGCCGGATTCACCTTTTTCTTCTTGTACAGTTCCATCATGCCTTGCTGCATCTTCTGGCGATCGTCACCTGCGGCTTCCTTCAGTTTTTCCATTTCTGGCTGAAGTTCCTTCATGCGCGCCATGGACACGTATGACTTGTAAGCCAATGGCAGCAGGATCGCTTTGATCAGCAGTGTCAGAGCGATGATGGACCAGCCCATGTTGCCGATGACAGTATTGATGTAATGCAGCGCTGCGAAGATGGGTTTGGTCAGGTACCAGAACCAGCCCCAATCAATGCTGTCCAAGAACCCTTCGACGCCGCCTTCACGTTCGTAGGAACGAATGGTGGCCCATTCTTTGGCGCCCGCGAAAATTTGGGTTGTAGCCACGGCCGTGGCACCCGCCGCAACGGATAGTTTGCGGTGCACCGCTTCGGACAAATAGATGTCTTGGGCCGGGTTGTATTTGCCCACGGATTTGAACGGGCCTTGTGGCGCAAGTGTGGTCATCCAGTAGTGGTCGGTGAAGCCGATCCAGCCTTGGTCTTCCACTTGAACCACTTCTGCGGGGCTGCGTTCTTGGGGGTTCACGTCATATTCGGGCATGTCGTCGTAATTGGTTTCATCCAAAATACCGTCCGACATCCGCACCAGACCTTCGTGCAAGATAAAGAAGTTCTTCAAACCAGCGGGTTCGCCGTGGCGGGCCAATTGTGAATAGGCCGCCAATGCCACGGGTTCAGACCCGTTGTTGGTGACTTTTTGTTCCACGGTGAACATGTAGTTTTCATCAACCGAAATCGTGCGGTTGAACAGCTGGCCTGCGCCGTTGTCCCAGGCCAAAACGATGGGGCTTGTGGGGGTCAATGTTGTGCCCTTGGCCAAAGACCACAGGGTGGACGGGCCAGGCACTTGGGTTTGGCTGATACCTTCTGCTGGGGCCCAACCGTTCACGGCGTAATACGCACCAGGTTGGCCTTGGGGGGACAAAAGAACCACGGTTTCGGCATCAGCGTCTAATGTGGTTTTGTAATCTTCAAGTCGCAGATCGTCGATCCGGCCACCCAGCAAGGACAAAGACCCGGTCAGCCGGTCGGTGGCGATTTCCACACGTGGCGCATCGGCCAGGGCAGCGACTTCGGGTTGCACCGCTGGTGTGGCATCGGCTGGGGCCACGCCTTCGGACGGGGTTGGCAATGTCAGTGATGAATTGTCACCGGCTGCATCAACTATTTCTGCTGGGGGTGTGGGCGGGGCCACGATGAACCAGACCAGCATAACGACAACACTTAAGCCGGTTGCCAAAAGAAGATTGCGGTTCTGTTCGTCCATTGCGGTCGTCCCCTGATATCAAGCCCTGTACAGGCTATATGGGTTCAAACCGCGGCAGTGCAAAAGGTCAAGGGGTTAAACGGGTATAGGGGCCCTTTGCGGGCCGCCGTTATTGTGCAGCAACTTTCCTGTCCTTGGGTTGGCTGCGATCTGCGTACCACACTTCGAAATCCATCAACGGCATAGGTTTTGCCAAACCAAAGCCCTGAACATGGCCGCACCCCAATTGGGACAGAACTTGTAGTTGGCTTTGTGTTTCGATGCCTTCTGCCAATGTGTCAAAGCCCAGCCGGGTTGCCATCATCAGAATCGTTTCCAACATAGCCCTTTGGCTTTCGTCGGTGTCGATGTTTTCCACGTAAGACCGGTCAATCTTCAACCGGTTCAAGCTGTAATCCCGCAGACACGCGATGGAGGCGTGGCCGGTGCCAAAATCATCCAGGTCAATTTGGCACCCGATTTTGGCAATGTCCTTCAAGGTGTCTTGTACCCGGCTGTCTGTGCCGCCGGCCACCACGCTTTCCAACACTTCCACGGTTAATCGGGCGGGGTCCATATCGGTGCGGTCCAACGCCCAGGCAATGCGGTCCGCAAGGCCAGGGTCCGACAAATCGTCTTGGGCGAAGTTGACGCCCACCGTGGGCACATAGATCCCGGATTTTTCCAGATACGCCAGCGCTCCTAAAGACTTATTGATCATCATGTTGGTCAGGTCAGCCCAGGCGCCTGCTTGGCGCACTGCGGAAAGGAATTCATTGGGGGGGATCAAGCCGTGTTCGGGATGCACCCACCGCACTAGAGCTTCCACCCCACTGAGTTGCCCGGACTGCGATGCAAACTGCGGCTGGAACCAGGGATGAATTTGCCCGTTTTTCAACGCGTCCGCCACCCCTTGCACCAGCGTGGATTTCAGGGTTTGCCCACCCATGCTGGGTTCATAAGATCGCATCCCGCCTTTGCCTTGGCGTTTGGCCGCCAAAGCCGCGCGGCCGGCGGCGTCCAGAAGGGACGGGGCCGTTAAGTCAGGGGCATGTTGGGATGTGCAATACCCGATGGTGGCTTGGAACGTTTGGCTTGCCCCGTCCGCCAAAACAGGGCGCACAAGAGCGGTTTGCAGGCGAAGCGCGATTTCGTGGGCGGCGTCATCGGTCAAATTTTCGGAGGCCTGAATGCAGGCTGTAAACGTGTTTGGGTTGCGCTGGGCGACGATATCCCCAAACCGCAAGGCCCCTTTTAACCGGTGGCCCAAAGCATCTGTTTGGCGGGGACCGGGTTGTGGGTGCACATTCATATCAATGCAAACCGCATTTTTGGACCCGTTCACGTAATGGGTTACGGCCTGGTCCAGTGCGGTTTCCAACCGGGACAGGCTGTCCAAATGGCGTTGTTCCACGGGCTTTTGAACACCACGCGGAATTTGGGGCAAATAGCCCCCAGCCATCATTAACAGCGGAAGTCCCAGGGCCGTGCCCACTAAAGCGGTTTCCCCGCCCATCCAGTAAGCCCCCAATGTGGCCGCTGGCACAAACGCCAAGGCTGGGCTGCCCACATCATCTGAAATTTTTCGTGCGGCCCGTAACGAGCCAAAAAGTACTTTTTGAAACATAAAGGTAACTCCACCCACTGATGAATGGATACCCTTGAACAGGTAAGCACGAGCTTAAGGTTCAGATTTTAGTCTTTTGAATTGTTCGTATTCCGTTCCAGCCCGGCAAAATCGAACAGGGCAGGGTCCAGCAAGTGGCTGGGGCGTGCATTCATCAGTGCGCGGAACATCACTTGGCGGCGCCCTGGGCTGTTGGCTTCCCAACCATCCAGGATCTGTTTGACTTGCTGGCGTTGAAGCCCGTCTTGGCTGCCGCACAGATCACAGGGAATAATGGGATAGTCCATGGCGCTGGCAAACTTTTCGCAATCCGCTTCGGCCACTTGGGCCAAGGGGCGGTACACGAACAGATCACCGTCTTCGTTCAACAGCTTAGGCGGCATGGTGGCCATGCGCCCGCCGTGGAACAGGTTCATAAAAAACGTTTCCAGAATGTCATCACGGTGGTGGCCAAGAACCACCGCCGTGCAACCTTCTTCGCGGGCAATGCGGTACAGGTTCCCACGCCGCAGCCGCGAACACAGCGCGCAAAATGTGCGGCCTTCAGGCACTTTGTCCATTACGATGGAATATGTGTCCTGGTATTCGATCCGGTGGGGCACGCCCATCTTTTCCAGAAATTCAGGAAGCACAGTTGCAGGAAACCCCGGTTGCCCCTGGTCCAAATTGCACGCCAGTAGTTCCACTGGCAACAAGCCGCGCCACTGCAATTCATGCAATATGGCCAAAAGGGTGTAACTGTCTTTGCCCCCTGACAAACACACCAGCCATTTGCCACCCGGTTCCACCATGCCGTATTGTTCAATGCTGGCGGCTGTGTCGCGCACCAAACGTTTGCGCAGTTTCTTGAACTCCGTCGTTTTTGGGGCGTTCGCGAACAGGGCGTGGATTTCATCAGTATCAAGCATGGGGGCGCGTATGGCAGATCGCGCCAAGCAATCCAATACGACGTGTGGGCCGTATCGGGGTAAAACATTGGGCCGGTTGCATAACAGATTTCATTCAAGACGGTATCAAAGCCGTGCGCATCACTTTTGAAAAGTGAAGCGAGGCTTTATTCGTCGCGGCCCGGCACGGGATCGTACCCATCCCCGCCCAACGGGTGGCACCGCCCAATGCGGCGCAGGGCCAGCCAACTGCCTTTGATGCCGCCGTGTTTTTGCAAAGCCTCCAAAGCATATGCGGAACAGGTGGGCTGATACCGACAATTGAACCCAACCCAGGGGCTAAAAATCAACCGATATGCCCGCACAGGCAAGGCAGCTATATGGGCCAGCGGTGTCATGGGTGCAGCTTTGCCAAAGCGGCACGCAATTCGTCCTGCATCGACGTGAATACAGTGATGGCGGTGACGCTGCGCCGTCCGATCAACACATAAACCCAGCCTGCCTTGCCGTACTGCGGCATCCCAAGCCGGGCAATTTCGCGCAAACGGCGTTTGGCACGGTTGCGCGCCACGGCGTTGCCAACTTTTTTGGAACAGGTGAACCCAACCCGCACGGGGCCACTTTCGTCATGGCGATTCCACCCTTGCAGAACAAAACTGGTGGAATGAACGCGCTTGCCGCGCGCCGCGCGCAGAAAATCACTTCGATTTTTCAGAACCTCAAACGACAAAAAGTCCGATAGGCCTTGCCCCTCGGACTTTTCAATCACATCGTCAAGCATGGCTTGATTAAGCGCTCAAGCTCTTGCGGCCACGTGCACGTCGGGCGTTCAAGATTTTGCGGCCGGCTTTGGTGGCCATGCGCGAACGGAAGCCGTGGCGGCGTTTGCGAACCAGGTTCGATGGTTGGAATGTGCGTTTCATCGCGAAATACTCCGGGCATGCGCTGGTCGTTCCAACGCAGATCAATCTCAAGTCCCGCCTGTTAGGACCAAACGGGGCATGAGTCAAACACCACTTGCAACATTTCGACCATTCTTTTGGGGACAATCCGTGAATTTTTGAAACATTTCATCCTTTGGCATCAACCGCGCGTGAGAGGGGCTATCGGCAAGCCACGTGCTGCCGCATGTACACTGACAACACGGACCCCACCATAAGGACACCCATTCCCATGTCTGACGCAAGCCAACCCCCCAAATCAGGCGTTGCCCGATATTTGCCCCTGGCGATCATTGCCACGGCGGCGGTCTTGGGTTTCATCTTTCTGCGCGATTACCTGAGCTTTGAAGCCCTGCGCGATAACCGCGAAGCGCTGCTGGCGTTTCGGGACAGCAATTACCTGCTGACAGTTTTGGTCTTCATGGGGTTGTACGTTGCCGTTGTGGCGTTTTCCTTGCCCGGTGCTGCCATCATGACCCTGACGGGTGGTTTTCTGTTCGGTGTGTTCCCTGGGGTTTTGTTCGTTGTCACTTCGGCGACCTTGGGTGCGATGGCCATTTTCCTGGCGGCGCGCTGGGGGTTTGGTGAAAAACTTGGTGCCAAATT
>JAHDCP010000069.1:0-4592 GCA_020629775.1 Planktomarina sp. | reverse complement strand
AATTTGGGCATCATCTTTGAACCCCAAATCCTGTTGCCCATCTTGGGCCTGTGCGTCTTGGCGGCGCTGCCCACTGTTATCAACCTGATCCGCGGCAAGAAGGGCCTGTAAGAAGATGAATAAGATTAAGACAGATGTGTTGGTTATCGGTGGCGGTTCCGGCGGTTTAAGTGTTGCAGCAGGTGCTGTGCAGATGGGCGCAGGTGTGGTTTTGCTGGAAGGCCACAAAATGGGCGGCGACTGCCTGAACTATGGGTGTGTTCCTTCCAAAGCCTTGTTGGGGGCCGGTAAAGCGGCCCACGCATTGGGCGCGGGCGAAGCCATGGGTGTGGCCCCAGCCGTGGCCCAAGTGGATTACGCCAAAGCCAAAGACCACGTGCGCAATGTCATCGCTACGATTGAACCCCATGACAGTGTGGATCGGTTCGAAGGTTTGGGTGTTAAGGTCATCGAAGAATTCGGTGAATTTATTTCCCCCACAGAAGTGAAAGCAGGCGACAATATCATTACGGCCCGGCGCATTGTGGTGTCCACTGGATCATCGCCCTTTGTGCCGCCGATCCCTGGCATTCAGGACGTGCAGTATTTTACCAATGAAAACATCTTTGATCTGCGCGAAAAGCCCGACCACCTTTTGATTATCGGTGGTGGCCCCATCGGGATGGAAATGGCCCAAGCCCATCGTCGCCTGGGGTGTGAGGTGACGGTCATCGAAGGCATGAAAGCGTTTGGCAAGGACGATCCCGAAATGGCGGAAATCGTATTGGACAAGCTGCGCGGCGAAGGGGTGAATATCGTTGAAAACGCCTTGGCCGAACAGATCAGCGGCAGCGCAGGGGACATCACTGTTAAAACGTCCAATGGCACTTTCAAAGGAACGCATTTGCTGATGGCCGTGGGCCGCAAAGTGAACATTGATAAGTTGAACTTGGATGCCGCGGGCATTGACCATGATCGCACGGGCATCAAAGTCGATGCGTCTTTGAAATCATCCAACCGCCGGGTTTACGCCATCGGTGATGTGGCCGGGGGGCTGCAGTTCACCCATGTGGCGGGATATCATGCCGGCGTGATCATTCGGTCCATGTTGTTTGGTTTGCCTGCGAAATCCAAAACCAGCCACATCCCTTGGGCCACCTATACTGACCCAGAATTGGCCCAAGTGGGCCTGACTGAGGCACAAGCCCAGGAAAAGTACGGTTCCAAACTGGATGTCACCCGATTTGAATTCGGTGGCAACGACCGTGCCATTGCAGAAGGCAAAACCACGGGATTGATCAAAGTCATGATCGTCAAAGGGCGCCCCGTGGGTGCGTCTATTGCCGGGGCGGGTGCCGGGGAATTGATCGGCATGTGGGCGATGGCCATTGCCAACAACCTAAAAATGTCGGCCATTGCGGGAACTGTTTTGCCCTATCCCACCATGGGAGAGGTTAACAAACGCGCTGCTGGGGCTTATTTCACCCCTAAGCTGTTTGAAAGTAAAACAGTCAAACGGGTGGTGGGGCTGGTACAGCGCTGGTTGCCTTGAACTAAGAAACGACGGGACGCAGCGATGTTCAAAACACTTTCAGGGCGATTTTTGATCCTGACCATCGTGTTTGTCATGGTGGCTGAAGTGTTCATCTTTGTCCCGTCGGTCGCGCGTTTTCGCGAAGATTATTTGAATGCCCGCCTGGAACGCGCCCAAATTGCGTCTTTGGCGTTGGAAGCTGAGGATATGATCAGCACCGATTTGGAAGCTGAACTTTTGGCCACGGCGGGTGTGTTCAACGTGGTGTTGCGGCGCGATGAAGTGCGCCAATTGATGCTGTCATCTTCTATCCCCAGTCCGATCTTTGCCACATATGATCTGCGCAACCCAACAGCGTTTGAGCTGATCCGTGACGCCCTGGCCTGTTTGGTTGAACCCGAAGATCGTGTGATCCGGGTTATAGGTGATCCCGTTAAACAGGCTGGGCTATTGATTGAAGTTACCCTGCCGACCGGTCCTTTGCGGGACGCCATGTTGGATTATGGTCGCCGGGTGTTGGTGCTGTCCTTGGTGATCAGCTTGATTACCGCCAGCTTGTTGTTTTTGGCTGTGCGCCGTTTTCTGGTTCAGCCCATTCGCGGCGTTGTTGGCCACATGCAGTCCTATGCAGCAGCACCCGAAGATGCCCGCAAAATCATTACTCCCACAGCGGGTGTGTCAGAATTGCGGGAGGCTGAAGAAGCTCTGCAATCCATGCAAACCCAACTGACAAGCGCGTTGAAGCAAAAGGACCGCTTGGCCCAACTTGGGGGCGCGGTGGCCAAGATCAGCCACGATCTGCGCAATATCCTGACGTCCGCGCAATTGTTTACAGACCGGATCGAGGCATCGGAAGATCCAACCGTCAGCCGCCTGGCGCCCAAACTGGTGCGGTCTATCAGTCGGGCTGTGAACTTGTGTGAAACAACGCTTGCCTATGGCCGTGCAGAAGAACCCGCACCGATGCTGGAACCTGTTTTGGCCCAAACATTGATTGACGATGTGGTGGAAAGTGAATCGCTGGCGGTGGAGGATGGGTCCATCGTGATCACAGGCGAAGCTCCCACTGATCTTACCCTGCTGGCTGACAGTGAACAGTTGTACCGTGTTTTGTCCAACTTGACCCGTAACGCGCGCCAAGCCCTGCAAACTGCACGTCGGTCCGGGCATATATGGTTGGCAGCAGAAGATTTGGATACGTCGTGGCAAATCACCGTTTCTGACGATGGCCCAGGCTTGCCGGCGCGGGCCAAAGAGAACCTGTTTACTGCATTCCAAGGCGGCACCACCAAAGGCGGTTCCGGCTTGGGGTTGGCGATTTCCGCAGAACTGATACGCGGCCACGGCGGCGCATTGATGCTGGAAAAGTCTGATGAAACGGGCAGCTGCTTTAGAATTGAACTGCCCAAGTCATAGTGCGGCTTGGGGCGCGGGGTTCAGTTGTACCACTTGCCCCACTGGCACAGCCTTCCAATCTTTAAAATGATCACACAAAGGTTCGCTGGCTAGAACGTGCCCGCCTGACGCCGTTTGACCTTGATACAGGGTGGGGGCTTTGCCATCGCTGCCGTACCTGAACCCATACAAAAAATGCCCATCCGCCCAAACGCAGGTCATGCGCGTGGGCTTACCTTGGGGCAGGGCGCATTCAGCCAAAAATGCGGTCACACTATCCATTGCGCGCTGTGGGTTCGTGACCAGGCCATGGTGCACCAACAGCAAGAACAAAAGCTCTGAGTCTGTGCTGCCTTTACGGTGGTGATACAAATCATCGGGCAAGCTGGATTCCAAAGTCCGCCGAACATGGGGGTAATTCCCAATCTGCCCATTGTGGGCAAAGCAAACATGGTCACGGGTAAACGGATGGCAATTTTCGCGGGAGGTTGCCCCATCTGTGGCGGCCCGTACGTGGGCGATAAACAGCCCTGATTGCACCACACGGCACAGACTGGCCAAGTTGTCATCGGACCACGCGGGATTGGTGTCGCGGTAAACACCTGGTGCCGGGTCTTGTCCGTACCAGGCCAAGCCGAACCCATCCCCGTTGACTGGGAATTTGGCTTCTAACGCGCCTTGGCTTTGATGCACCAAAGAGTGATAGGGTTCAGTCACCAGATCAGCCATAACGCGGGCTGGTCCCGCATACGCCAACAAACGACACATCAGCGTTGCCGCGCTTGGATGTCAGCCGCCAATGCCAAGATGCGTGTGCTAACTGTCTTTTCACACAACGACGGCACCACCGCGTGCAATGCCGCGCAGCCACACAAGCGCGCCATCAAAAGTGCATATCCAGCAGATGCTGCAAAGTGCTGCCAGTATGTTTCCCCTACATCCTGTGGGTGGCGCAAGAATGTGCGGCTGAATGCGTTTTGGGCTTCGGGGGTGATATCGGTCATGGGGTAAGTCCGTGGTTGAAATTCCCCTTAGGTGTGTCCGGAAATCAGTGAAAATTTGTCCCAAAGACACTGTTGAATTGATCAAAAATGGGATAATATCCTAAGTTATGGAAAATATTGATCATATCGATCGAAACATCCTTGCCATTTTGCAGCAGGATGCTGGCATCAGCCTGGATGACTTGTCATCCCGAGTGGCACTGTCGCGCAATGCGTGTTGGCGACGGATCAAACAAATGGAAACCAACGGAACGATCGCGCGCCGTGTCGTGCAGGTGAACCCTCAAGCGGTTGGTTTGGGATTGTCGGTGATTGTGATGATCCGCGCTGGGCGACACGATCCTCAGTGGTTAGCCCAGTTTCGAACAGCCGTTCACACGATCCCTGAAATTCTTGGTGTCCATCGTATGAGCGGTGATTTGGATTACGTTCTGCGCCTGCGGGTCGGGGACGTGGCAGATTATGATCGCATCTATCAACAGTTGATTGCCAAGGTCCCATTGGGGGATGTTTCTGCCAGTTTTGTGATGGAAGACATCAAAGATACCACCGCTTTGCCAATACCTGCATAATCACCGTGCAATACCCCTTGCATTACCCGCGCCCCATCGGTAATCCCGCGTCAGTGGACCGATAGCTCAGCTGGATAGAGTACCTGACTACGAATCAGGGGGTCGGGG
>JAHDCP010000068.1:10944-14315 GCA_020629775.1 Planktomarina sp. | reverse complement strand
CACACGCCACCATCCCCGTAACCACGGGGGACAAATCTATGCGCGTTACATTCACCACCTTACTTCTGGTCCTCACCACCCCCGCGGTGGCGCAGGACTTTCAGCCGCTGAACCTGGCGGGCACTGTGGTGGCCGGTAACCAGACTGGGTTGTCGTATCAGACGGGTGGCTGCATCACGGGCGTATCAAACGCCGCCGTGGCATCGGGCACCGCCACCGCGGGCCAGGTGTTGGTGAACTTGGATGATCGGTCCGCCGTTTTGGCCCTGACATCCGCCAAGGCGAAACTCACCGACCTTCAGGCCGCCGTGGCCGAACGGGAATTTGCCATCACCGCCGCCACCGCCGATGTGGCCCGCATGGAAGAAGAACTGGTTTTTGCCGACCGCGAATTTGAGCGCACCAAGGTGTTGTTCCGCCGGGGCCTGATCAATGAAACCGCGTTGGAAACCGTGGAACGCCGCAAGCTGGACGTGACCTTTGCCGTGGACCGCGCGCGAGAGGCGTTGGAACGCGCCCAAACCGCCAAAGCCCGGGCCGACATTGCCTTGGACATCGGCGGTTTGGACGTGCGGGGCCGGGAACTGGATTTGGAATCCCTGACCATCACCGCCCCCTTTGACGGTGTGCTGTTGAACTTTGACCCCAGCGTGGGGGACTGCGTGCAAACCGGCGCACAAGCCGCGCAAATCTATGCGCCAAATGACAAAACCGTGGAAACATTCGTGAACGTGGACCAGCTGGTGGTGGACACAAACCGCGTGTCCATCGGCACCCCGGTCAAGGTGCTGCGCATCAACGGGGAAGTCTGTGCCGGGGCGTTTTCATGGATTGGGTCAGAAGCGAATTTGGAAACCCAGAACGTGAAAACCAAGATCGATTTGGACGCCGCCTGCGCGCCCGCGTTGTTTTTGAACGAAGCGGTGGAAATCGTGACCCTGCCGCCCAACGGTTGATGAATTGGGTCGAATTTTGTGATACGCTTTGGCTAGTGTTCAGCAAGATTTTCCCACCTAAGTACCACCCCGACGGGCGTGCCATGACCATGGTGGAAGAATCCCAACATTGGATTGTGACCTGCCGCACCTGTGGGTTTGAAACCAACATTCATGCCATTGGCGGCATCCGGTACCGGGCATCAGGGACCAAAGGCGTTCGGTTCAAATGCCCCACCTGCCAGATCATGCGCGGCGGCACGGTGGCTTTCCGCCAACCACATTAAGATTTCGCCGCCAGCGCCGCTTCCAGTTCCGCAATCCGCCGCCCCATTTCTGACAACGCGCCTTGCACTTCTGACTTGGTATAAAGCTCCGGAATGAATTTCGGGCAGTTCCAATCCCACCCTGTGATGTGAATGATGAAGCCACGTTCTGGCGTATGGCCGTGGGTTTCGGGCAGCCGCGGGTCCAAACCCGAAATCACCTCGGCGTGGCCGATCAGTTTCAGCCTGGCTTTGCGGGCGTAATCCATCATGAACAGGCTGATCTTATCATTCCCTGCCAAATTCCCGGTGCTGATATATTGGCGGTTGCCGGAATAATCCGGCAAGGCCAACGTTCGGTCATCCACCACCTTGCAAAAGCCGGCAATTCCGCCCCGATGCTGGACATAGGGCCAGCCTTCAGGGTTCACCGTGGCCATATAAAGGCTGGTCCGACTTTCAATAAAGGCGCGTTCATCGGGCCCCAAGTTGGTGCGGATGTGCGGGCCTTTTCCGTCAAATCGGGCGTATGATTTGCGGCTGCCTGCACGGGTCTGTTCTGCCTTCACTGCGTCGGTGAACAAAATGTCGTAAAATCCATGTGCCATGGTGCGCCCCCTTTTTGGGGAACGTTGTCAGGAAGCGAACCAATTCACAACGCAGTGGTTATTTTTAAAGCGGTGCACACGCGGTGTTCGGGGTGTGATCCGGCGGTTTTTCCCCGGTTAACACGCTGTTCGGCGGGTTTGCGGATCGGGGTTTCGCAGCTAGGATGGCGGTATGTTACGTATATTGACCCTTGCCGTGGCGCTGTTTGCCACCCCGCTGGCCGCCCAAGACCGTGCCCAAATGCAACGCCAATTCGAAGGATGGTTGGGAAAAACCGTCTGGCCCCAAGCCCGCAAAGCAGGGGTGTCCCGGGGCACATTTGATGCGGCCTTTTCTGGGGTTCAGTTGAACTTCAAAATTCCAGGATTGCGCTTTCCTGGGGCCAAAGTGGCCACCGGCGGGCAAGCGGAATTTCGATCCCCTGCCAGGTATTTTCGGGAACAAAATTTGGCGGCAACCGCACGGATCGGCAAAGGACTTGCAGGCAAATACAGCGCCACCTTGGCCCAAATCGAACGCAAAACCGGCGTTCCGGGACGCATCTTGTTGTCCATCTGGGGCCGGGAAAGCGGTTTTGGACGGGTCAAAATCCCCCACAACGTGTTCGAGGTTTTGGGCACCCGGGCCTTCTTTTCAGAAGGCACATATATGACATCAGAACTGGTGGGTGCGCTGCAAGTGGCCCAAGAAGGCCACGTTCCCGTTGGCAATATGAAGTCCAGTTGGGCCGGGGCATTGGGCCAACCGCAAATGATGCCACGCAGTTTTCTGGCCTATGCGGCTGATGGAAACGGGGATCGCAAATCTGATATCTGGCGATCCGAGGCCGATACTTTGGCCAGTATCGCCAATTTCTTGGCCGTCCATGAATGGCAACGGGGCCGCGATTGGGGCTTTGAAGTGGTGGTGCCCGCGTCAGTTTCCTGCGCATTGGAAGGCCCTGACAACACCCGCAAAATCCGCGATTGGGAACGCATGGGGATCACCCGTGTGGGCGGCAAAGCCTTTCCCGCCAACGAACGCAGCAAATCAGGATCATTGCTGATGCCGGCGGGTCGGTTTGGCCCAGCCTTTATCGTGACCCCGAATTTTTATGTGATCAAGAGGTACAACCGTTCTGATGCCTATGCGCTGTATGTGGGCCACTCGGGCGACCGGATCCAATACGGCGTGGGGCCCTTTAAAACGAAGTGGGTTGGCACGGATAAAATGCTGCGCACGGACGTTGCGGCCTTGCAGCGTGGTCTTGAAAAACGCGGCTTTGACGTCGGGGGTGCTGACGGTTTGCCCGGCTTCAAAACCCGTCGGTCCATAGGCAAATGGCAAGAACAAAACGGACAAAATCCAACCTGTTTCCCCAGCACATCTTTGGTGAAAGCTGCCGGGCGTTGAACCCTTTTTGAAAGCAAAGGGCCCGCAGAATTCTGCAGGCCCTTGCCGTTTATCCAACTGATCTTAACGTGTTCAACCGAAGATCAAATTAGTTGATTTGAAGGTTCGACACCCGTGCTTTGATGGTGGAATTGGTGTCATCGCTGTCGGCGCTGACCGCCAAACCCAC
>JAHDCP010000068.1:0-10844 GCA_020629775.1 Planktomarina sp. | reverse complement strand
TCGCCTTCTGGCAAGAAGACAAAATAAACGGAAATGTTGCGGTCATCGCCGCCTTTGCGCGCCAGATTTGTGGCCGGCACAGATTGGCTGACCGACCAGGACCAACTTGCCTTGGTGCGGTTCCAGTCCCCTGTTCCCAACCGGGTCCAGGCGATGGAAACCGCGTCTTCGGATGTAATGCCAAGGGATTTTCCGAAGCTGTATGTGTTGTTGGCAAACAGACTTAACTTTTGGTTCTTCCAACCCTTGGAAAAGTCGATTGTTTTGGCGTGGGCCATGGGGGCTGCCAAAAGGGCCGCAGCCAGAAGTGTGGGGAACAGACGCATTGTGAACCTCGTTATCCTTTGAATTTCAGTAAAGACACGTACAGACTTTCAAAAAAGTTGCACTTAAAGTCTCCGCGAGGTTTTGAAAGGTTTGCCATGCCCTTGTATGCCGCCACCATGTTTGCCGCCGGTTTGGGGATACCCGTGTTGGCCGCGTTGAATGCAGCCCTTGGCCGACATTTGGAAGCCCCGATGGTGGCTGGTGTGGTGCTGTTCAGCGTAGCGTTGCTGACGGCGGTTTTGGTGGCCGCCACCACCGCCCCGCAAGGGTTGGCCAAAATCACAACGGCACCTGTGCATTTGTTTTTGGCGGGGGTTTTGATTGCGTTTTACGTCTTATCCATCACGTATATCGCACCGCGTTTTGGTGTCGGGAATGCGGTCTTCTTTGTTTTGATTGGCCAAATGGTTTCAGCCACGATTATCGATCACTTCGGATTGTTTGGCGCGGTCAGCACGCCACTGTCGCTGACCCGCGCGGCCGGATTGGTCTTTATGGCGATTGGTCTGTTTTTGACACAACGTTCGTCGCTTCAATTCCAGTAGTGCTCAACTTTTCCAAAGCATCTGGGGCAACGTCGTCCGCGGTGGGGGTTTGACCATGGGCCGCTTGCATGCGCTTTAACGCCTTGGGGGATGGTTCTGGTTTCATGGCGGATGGCAAAAATTCCGGTTCTGCCACCTCCACCGGTTCGCCGGTATCTGGGTCCAGGGGGGCTTCTTCCAAAATCTGTGCATAGGATTTGACGGACACTTGGGGCACGGTCATCGGCCGTTCAAACAAGTCTGTGTATGGCAAAACATTTACGGGTTCGAAATCTTCTGCGTTGGCTTCTTTGTAGTCATCCACAAAGGCATCAAACACGCCAGAGATGGCCCCATATTCGGTCAGTTCCAAATCATCAGGATCAAACCCACGCATATGCGCCCATGTGCCGGCGCTTATCTTTACGCTGATATCGCGGGTCAAAAGGGCGGTTTGTGTCATGGTCGCGAACACTGACCACCAACACCCACTGTCGGGGTTGGTGGCGGAAAAGAACACCTGCAACTTGGGCTGGCCTGGGACGCGTTCGATTTCTTCTTTGCTGACAATGGGAATGCCCGCGGCGGCAAACTTGGCTTCCACTTCCTTTTGCAACGCAGTGCCGAAGGGGCCGTTAAAGCCCGTGGGGGCCTTCAATCCGGACACGTCCACATGAATGGCTTCCAAGCCGCGCAAAGCTTCCAACTTATGGGATGTTTTCATCCATTCCGGGTTCCAGATCACCGTGTTGGGATCAGGCATTTGTTGCGCACAAAATTCTGGGCGTTCAGGGTGTTCAACGGGCATACCATTGGCCGCTGCCTGGAAGTCCAACAAAGACATCAAGCGGCGCAGTTGGGTTTTGCTTTCGGGCGCGAACAAGCGCGTGGTATATTGTTTTTCTTGGGGGCACTTCCCGTCGCGGCAGTTGTCCACGCCGGTGGACAAGGTTTCACGGGAAATCCAATACCGTTCGGAAATATTTTCAGATCCGCTGACCGTTGGAATGCCAACCAAGATCATACCCAAAACCCATGCCGTTTTGGCCTTCATACCGATTACACCCATTGCCGTTTCACACAGTGGGTAATTACGCCCGAGGCGTTAAAGCCGCCCTAAAAGGTAGAATTTTTCAGATTTTGCACCAATTCCCAAAGCGCGTCGGGCACGTCAACTTGGGTGGCAGCCACGCGGGACGCGCCGGGAATCCGGGCACCATCTTGCGCGGCCACGGCTGCGGCAAGTGTTTCAAAACGTTCCACAAACCCATCGTGGTGCACAGCTGGATCAAATAGCAGGTATGTTTGGCCCAAATCGTGCGGGTTCCCTTCTGGTGCCTTCAAGGGTTTTACATCCACAGACATGGTGGTGCCTACAAAACAGGCTGCCAAGACTTCACCCATCAGTCCAAAACCCCAACCTTTATATCCGCCGGCGGATACCAAAGACCCGGTCAAGGCAGCGTTCGGATCAGTCGTTGGCGCACCGTCAGCGTCCACCGCCCAACCCAAAGGAATGTCACGCCCAGCGGCTTTGGCCATGGTGATTTTGCCCAAGGCCACGGCAGAGGTGGAAAAGTCAAAGTGCATGGCCAGATCACCATGCCCATCAGGCACAGACATGGCGATAGGGTTTGTGCCCAACACGCGGGTTTTGCCACCAGGGGGTGCCACGATTGGGGACGCATTGGTAAACCCAATGGCCACCAACCCGGCGCGGGCGATTTGTTCGGTGAAATACCCCAATGACGTACAAGTATGCGCATGGCCAACAGCCAAGGATGCCGTGCCCTGGGATTGGGCGGTTTCAATGGCGGTGGGCAGCGCTTTTTCAAAAGCGGCTTGGGCAAACCCAAATTTTGCATCCACGTAAACCGATCCCGGTTTTGGCAGGGAAACCACTGGATCAACGTCGCCTTTGACACGACCCGTGCGCAATTGCTGACAGTAACTTTCAAGATAGTACAAACCGCAAATCACGTTGCCATGGGATTCCGCGGCGGCCACGGCACGGGCCACGCTTTGGGCGATCCATGGAACCGCGCCGTGGGCTTCCAGTGCTTGGCGGCTGTCTTCAAAAATGGTGTCGATCGTGATCGTGGGCATTGCGTTACTCCGCGACTAAAGTGCCGTTGTGCAGCCGCAATGTGCGGTCCATCCGCGCGGCCAAATCCATATTGTGTGTGGCGATCAGGGCAGACAGCCCGGTTTCGCGCACCAACCCCACCAACATGTCAAACACGTGGTCAGATGTTTCTGGGTCCAGGTTGCCTGTGGGTTCATCTGCCAACAACAGGCGGGGCCCATTGGCCAAAGCCCGGCAGAATGCGACACGCTGTTGTTCACCGCCGGACAATTGACTGGGGCGGTGGTTTGCGCGGCTTTCAAGACCAACACGCGCCAGCAAATCTGTGGCCCGTTCGCGGGCCTGGGCCAGGCCCACCCCCATGGCGCGTTGCGGCAAGATAATGTTTTCGCTGGCCGTGAATTCGGGCAGCAAATGATGGAACTGATATACAAACCCCAAGGTCGTGCGGCGCATCAGCGTGCGCATCTTATCACCCTGCCCGGCCATGTTCTGGCCCGCAATTTCCAAGGTTCCGCCATCGGGCGTGTCCAGCAACCCAATGATGTGCAGCAGCGTTGACTTGCCAGCCCCACTTGGGGCCACCAAGGCCACCACTTCGCCGGGATCAATCTGGGCCGATGCACCAGTTAACACCGCCACTTCGTTGGGTTTGCCAACATTGTAGCCTTTGGTCAGGCCGTCAAATTTCAAATTTGGATCACTCATACCGCAGCGCCTCCACCGGGTTCATG
The DNA here is from genome assembly GCA_020629775.1 of Planktomarina sp. Classification (GTDB taxonomy): domain Bacteria; phylum Pseudomonadota; class Alphaproteobacteria; order Rhodobacterales; family Rhodobacteraceae; genus Planktomarina. Next base: position 7,173 of record JAHDCP010000068.1, on the reverse strand, counting down.
CGCGCGGCACGGCGGGCCGGGAAAATGGTGATGATGAACGACAGACCCAGCGACAAAGACACCGCTTTGATAATGTCTTCCAAACGCAGTTCCGCAGGCAGCTGATACAAACCCCGGCGGGACGGATCCCAAACGTCGCCTTTGCCGACGCCGTTCACGATGTTGAAAATGAATTCAATATTCACCACAAACAACACCCCCAAGATCAGCCCCAGGATTGTGCCAATTACGCCGATCCCAGCCCCACAGATAAAGAACACGCGCAAGATGGATCCTTGGCTAAGGCCCATGGTGCGCAGAATTCCAATGTCGGACCCCTTGTTCTTCACCAGCATGATTAGGCCTGAAACGATGTTCATGGTCGCCAGCAAAATCAAAACAGACATGATGATAAACATCACGTTGTCTTCCACTTCCAAGGCGCGCAGGAACCCGCCCGCAAAATCCCGCCAAGTGTTCATATAGGCGCGGTCATCCAGCACAGCCATGATATCACTTACCAGGGTGTTAATGGCTTCGGGATCGTCGGAATACACCTCGATCTCGGAGGCTTTGCCTTCCATATCAAAAAAGCTTTGCCCCGGTTCCAGCGGCAAATAGACCCGCGTTAAATCCAGATCGTGGCGTCCCAATGAAAAGACGTAAACAACGGTGAAGTTCTTCACCCGCAAGGACCTGCCAAAGGCGGTTTGGCTGCCGTTGGGGCTGATCAATTTGATCCGTTGGCCAACGCTGACCCCCAATTGATTGGCCAAGGCCCGACCAATGGCGATGCCGTTTTCGAAATCGTCCAAATTGCCTTGAGTTAAATCCGACGGTCCCATGTTGGGGATGGCTTCCAAATCTGATTTGCGCAAACCGAAGACTTGAACGCCAGACATGGTTTCTTGAAAGCTGGCCAAAGCTTGGCCTTTTACCACGGGGGCGGCTTGGGTGACGCCCGGCACAGCGCGCACCAATTCGGCTTGGGCATCAAAATCCATGATGCCCGATTCAAAGCGGCCCGTCTCAGAATTCAGGGTTTGGTGATACACCGATGCATGGGCCCCGGACCCCAAAATGGTGTCTACAAAGTCATTGCGAAAGCCCGTGCGCACCGCCAACACGATGATCAGTGCGGCCACAGCCAAAGCGATGCCGATCAGGCTGATCCACGTCATGGCGCTGACGCCACCTTCGGACCGTTTGGCCCGCAGGTATCGCCACGCAATTTGAAACTCGAATGCGGAAAACGCTGGCGCGGAATTCTTCATGCCGGTTGTCCCCGACGGCGCCACGCCGCGAAAGCCAAACCCAACAAACCCAAAACAACCGCGAACAGGACCCATCCGCCGATGAAGCCGATGCCCGCAAAGGCAAGGCCGACAACGGTCAATGGAAAGGCGGGTTTGAAATCAGCCCAGGCGGCCTTGGCCACTTGGCTGTCTGCCACGGCGGGGGCAGCAAAGAACTGGTCCATAATGGACCCACTGCGCACCCGCGCCAATGCGGTTTCCAGGAACGAAAGGCGGGCAATGTTGTCTTTGCCATCTTTGACAAGCTGGCCTTCCAAATCGGACGCGGGTTCTTTTGCAAACACTTCTTCGCGGGTTTGACCCACGGCTTTCAAACTGTCATCGAACCGGGCCACGACACCACGCATTTCATCAACTGCGCCCGCAAGCCGTTGCTGATATTGCTGCGAATATTCTGGAAACTGCGACAGCCCCGCTCCGCCGGCCAATGCGCCCGCAAATGTAAGTGCCCGAATGATCATGCCCACGCCCTAGGATGTTATGTTTTGGGCCTTATAGCGGGAAACGCTGTAAGGCCCAAGCGATCAAAGCCCCACCACGCGGTGGTTTTCATAAATCGCAATCACTTTGGCGACAGCATCTGCTGGGGCCAGTTCTTCGCTTTCACCTGTGCGGCGGCTGGTCAGTTCCACAACGCCGTTCTTCAAGCCGCGCGGACCGACTGTAATCCGCCATGGTAACCCGATCAGATCCATGGTGGCGAACTTGCCGCCTGCGCGTTCATTACGATCATCATACAATGGTTCCAAACCAGCGTTGGTCAGTTGTTTGTAAAGATCTTCACATGCGCCATCGGCGGCTTCATCGCCCTGTTTCAGGTTCACGATACCGCAGTGGAACGGCGTCACGCCTTCGGGCCAGATAATGCCGTTGTCGTCGTGGGATGCTTCGATGATGGCCCCCAACAGGCGCGAAACGCCAATGCCGTGCGATCCCATGTGCAACGCCTGGTTTTTGCCATCTGCACCTTGAACAGTCGCGCCAAGCGCATCGGAATACTTTGTTCCGAAATAGAAGATTTGTCCCACTTCGATCCCGCGCGCCACTTTGCGGCGGTCTTCAGGAACTTCATTGAACAAAGCTTCGTCATGGGTTTCATCGGTGCGGGCATACTTGGTGGTGAATTCTTCCATAATCGCCGCACATTGTTCGACATTGTCGTAATCAATATCACGATCACCAAACGAAAGATCCGTAACGGTGCTGTCATAAAACACCTCGGACTCCCCCGTTTCGGCCAACACCAAGAATTCATGGGTGTCATCACCGCCAATGGGTCCGCTGTCCGCCCGCATTGGAATGGCTTGCAAACCCATCCGTTCGTAGGTGCGAAGATAACTTACCAAGTGACGGTTATAAGCGTGCAGCGCGTCTTCTTTGGTTAAGTCAAAGTTGTACCCGTCTTTCATGTAAAATTCGCGGCCGCGCATCACCCCAAACCGGGGGCGGCGTTCATCGCGGAATTTCCACTGGATTTGATACATGGTCAGCGGCAAATCTTTGTAAGACTTCACGTGGCTGCGTACGATATCTGTAATCAGTTCCTCGGCTGTGGGCGTGAACAGCATGTCGTGGTCATGGCGGTCTTTGATGCGCAGCATTTCTTCGCCGTAATCATCGTACCGCCCGCTTTCGCGCCACAGATCCGCAGATTGGATTGTGGGCATCTGCATGGGGATGTGACCCGCACGCATTTGTTCTTCGTGCACGATGTTTTCAATCTTGCGCAGAACTTTGAAACCCATGGGCAGCCATGAATAAATACCTGCACTGGATTGTTTGATCATGCCCGCGCGCAGCATCAAGCGGTGGCTGACAATCTGCGCCTCGGACGGGTTTTCTTTTAGGACGGGCAAGAAGTAACGGCTCAGGCGCATGATGGGTTCCCCTTTTACGGCTTTACCGGGGTGTAGGGCGCAGATTGCACCCTTGCAAGGGCGCACGACACACCGCGGCCCTTAGATCAAAAATTTCATTAAAATTTTGTTTTCTAACAGGTGCGTGACCCATGTGAACCGTCCCTGAATTGGCCCTGTATTTCTTATCACAAACCCATGACGGGTTGTTCAAAATCAAAAGGGAAACACCATGACGAAGATCAACAAGACCATCGTCGCTGTCACCTTGGCCGCCGCATTGGGCACAGCCGCAAGCGCGGCGTCTATCACAGAAATCGCCGCCGGGGACGACCGCTTTTCCACGCTTGTGGCGGCTGTCACTGCCGCAGGATTGGCCGATACTTTGGCCGGGCCTGGCAACTTCACCGTTTACGCCCCTGTCAACGATGCCTTCGCGGCCCTGCCAAACGGCACCGTTGAAACCCTGTTGCAGCCAGAAAACAAAGGGCAGCTGACCGATGTGTTGTTGTACCACGTGGACGACCGGGTTCTGAAATCCACAGATTTTGCCCACGGCCCAAACTATTACAAACCCATCTTGGACAGCCAACGTCTGTGCATTGATGCCAACGCCAGCGGCGTCAGCATCGCTGACGGAACAGGCGAAACGGCCAATGTCATCATCGCCAATATCGAGGCTGATAACGGCGTGATCCACGTGATCGACAAAGTGCTGCTGCCCGGCACACGACCTGCCTGTCACTAACCCCCCTTGAATTGCGGCCCCAAAGCCGCAATGTGGGCAGGACCAGATAGGAGATATCATGGCCCTGCCCGTCGAAACTCAGCTTCGTTATTGGACCATTGCCGCCGTTGTGCTTGGCCTATTGCTTTGGTTTTTGGGAAATACTTTGATGCCGTTCATTCTAGGTGGCGCCATTGCATATTGCTTGGACCCGGTTGCTGATTGGCTGGAACGCCATGGATTTTCACGCATTATTGCCACGTCAATCATCACCCTAAGCGCGATTTTCATCTTTATTATCGCCACCTTGGCTGTGGTTCCGACCTTGGTGAACCAAACTGTGGCTTTGGTGGAAGTCATGCCCACAATCATCGCCAATATTCGTGATTTGTTGCAGGCCACCTTCCCCGATTTGTTCGCAGAATCCACCATGCAGGCATCGCTCACGTCTCTCAGCCAATTGGTGCAGGACCGTGGCGGGCAGTTTTTGAACGGCGTTGTCGCGTCTTTGAATTCCATCATTTCAGTCCTGGTATTGCTGCTGATCGTGCCTGTTGTGGCATTTTATCTGTTGATGGATTGGGACAACATGATCGCCCGCATCGACGAATTGGTGCCCCGCGATCACGCGGCCACCGTCCGCCAACTGGGCCGCGACATTGACCGCACCTTGGCGTCATTCATCCGTGGAACTGGCACCGTCGTCACCATCTTGGCGTGTTATTACGCCATTGCGTTGATGTTGGCGGGTTTGAACTTTGGCATTCTGGTGGGTGTTTTGGCTGGCTTGATTTCATTCATCCCTTACGTGGGGGCCTTGGTGGGCGGGGCCTTGGCCATTGGCCTGGCCATCTTCCAGTTTTGGGGTTCGGTCGAAGTCATCGATGCAGGCGTGGTCACTTACGCCACCAACTGGACCGCCATCGGCATTGTTGTGGCGATTTTTGCTGTGGGCCAGGTCTTGGAAGGCAATGTTTTGACCCCCAACTTGGTGGGCAACTCCGTTGGGTTGCACCCTGTTTGGCTCATCTTTGCCCTTTCCGTGTTTGGATCTTTGTTTGGGTTTGTGGGCATGTTGGTGGCGGTCCCCGTGGCGGCCATGATCGGCGTGGTGACCCGGTTCTTCTTAGATCAGTACAAAGCCGGGCGGCTGTATCAGGGTTTGGATCACGCCGATCTTCACCCCCAAAAACAAGACCAGTCCGAAGACCCAGACCCCAATGACACCCCCTGAACAACTGCCATTTGAGCTGCCGTTTCGCACAGCCCAAGGGCGCGGAGATTTCTTCGTGTCCCCTGCAAACGCGGCCGCTTTGGCGTGCATCGACAGTTGGCCGAATTGGCCACAGGGCAAGTATTTGTGCATCGGACCAAAGGGCAGCGGCAAAAGCCACCTGGCCCAAATCTGGCAGGACACCGCCGGTGCATTCGCGGCAGACATGACGACACTGCCGCAAGATGGGGCCGCTGTGGTGGTGGAAGACTTGGACCAATACGCAGGCAATCCTGATGCCGAAGCGTATCTGTTCCATCTGTTCAACCATTTGACCCACACGGGCGGCACCGTTTTGTTCACCGCCAAAACGGCCCCACAACAGGCGGGCTTTCAGTTGCCGGACTTGGTGTCCCGCTTGCAAACGGTGCCCGCCATTGCGATCGACCACCCTGATGACGCCTTGTTGGGGGCTGTTCTGACCAAGCACTTTGCAGACCGTCAATTAACCCCCGGCCCCCAAGTTATGGATTATCTGCTGCGGCACATGGAACGGTCCTTTGCAGGGGCCGCAACCGTGGTGGCGCGTTTGGATGCCAAAGCCCTGGCCCGCAAACGCCCCATCACGCGGGGCATGGCGGCCGAAGTGGTGGCAGAAATTTCCGGCTGAGTTTTGCTTCACCGTTACAATTTGGTATGACACTGCCTTCGCACCTTCAAAGGCACCGCTATGATTCCTTCGTCTGACTTTTTGAACGCGCCTTTCGCACCCGCTGTGGACAGCTTGTCTGATATCAAAGGGCCCACCCGGTTTTTGAACCGCGAATTGTCTTGGCTGGCGTTCAACTGGCGGGTTTTGGACGAAGCATCGAACCCCAAAGTGCCTTTGCTGGAACGGCTGCGGTTCATCGCGATTTCCGCCACCAACTTGGAAGAATTTTATTCGGTGCGTGTGGCCGGATTGCGTGAATTGGCCCGTGCGGGAAACAAGGTTCCCGCCGCCGATGGTATGACCCCGCGCGAACAGTTGAACTTGATCGAAGCGGACGCCCGCAAACTGATGGAACACCAACAAAGCGTGTTGGCTGATGTGATCCACCTGATGGACGGCGCTAGGATTCAAGTTATCGGGGCTTCAGATTTATCCGAAGCTGAATTGGCCTTTGTGGACGATTACTTTGCCGCCCAGGTGTTTCCCATTCTTTCCCCGCTGGCGATTGACCCTGCACACCCGTTTCCGTTCTTGCCCCACGCGGGCTTTGCCCTGGCGCTGCAACTGGAACGCAAAGACCGCAAGCACGCACTAAAAGCACTGATCCCAATCCCCAGTGCCACGGCCCGGTTTATCCGCCTGCCGGATGCAGATGGCACCATCCGCTTTTTGCCCTTGGAAGATTTGATCGTGCAGCAGTTGGAATTGTTGTTTCCAGGGTATGTCGCCAAAGGCAGCTGTGCCTTCACCGTGCTGCGCGACAGCGATTTGGAAGTGGAAGAAGAAGCCGAAGATTTGGTTCGTGAATTCGAAGTGGCCTTGAAACGCCGCCGCCGGGGTGAAGTGATTAACCTGAAGATCACCGCCGATGCGCCCAAATCGCTGCGCAAGTTGATCATGCAAGAACTGAACGTCGGCGAAGGCGAAATGGTGGAGGTTGAGGGCTTGCTGGGCCTTCCGATGTTAAAAGAGTTGGTGGACATTGGCCGGCCCAAATTACTGTGGCCCGCCCACACCCCACGGGTGCCGGAACGGGTGTCAGACCACGAAGGTGACATGTTCGCCGCCATCCGCCAAAAAGACATGCTGTTGCACCACCCCTATGAAACCTTTGACATGGTGGTGCGGTTTTTGCAGCAGGCCGCGCGTGACCCAAATGTGGTGGCCATCAAGCAAACACTATACCGCACATCCAAACGGTCCCCCATTGTGGAAGCCTTGTGCGAAGCCGCCGAAGACGGCAAGGCCGTGACTGCCCTGGTGGAACTGAAAGCCCGCTTTGATGAAGCCGCCAACATCCGCCAATCACGCCGGTTGGAACGCGCAGGCGCCCACGTGGTGTACGGCTTTGTGAACTTCAAAACCCACGC
>JAHDCP010000067.1 GCA_020629775.1 Planktomarina sp. | reverse complement strand
TGATCGACAGCGATGTCATTGACGCACTGTATGCTGCCAGCCAAGCGGGCGTTCAGATCAGCTTGGTGATCCGCGGCATTTGCGGTTTGCGGCCTGGGGTTAAAGGACTGTCCGACAACATTCGCGTGAAATCCATTGTCGGGCGTTTCTTGGAACATTCCCGCATTGTGTGTTTTGCCAATGGCCACGGCTTGCCCCACAAAAAATGCAAAGTCTTCTTTTCATCTGCCGATTGGATGGGCCGCAATTTGCACCGCCGCGTTGAAACCATGGTGGAGGTGCAAAATCCCACAGTGAAGGCGCAGATTGTCAGCCAGATTATGGCCGCGAACATGGCAGATGTGGCCCAAAGCTGGGTGATGGGGCCCGATGGCAGCTTTGCCCGCGAACTGCCCGCCAACGGGGGCTTTGCATTCAACTGCCACCGGTTCTTCATGGAAAACCCGTCGCTGTCGGGGCGCGGATCTGCTGGGGCGGCGGATGTGCCGCAATTGACCCACGCCCAGGATGAGTTGACCGAATCCCCCAACCCCGCCACGGTGGCGGCGCAATAAACACGGCCCCGGGGGACTTATCGTGGACGGATCAACAGACCAGGGGCTGCAATGGGGCCCCTTTAACAAGCCGTTGTTTCGTGACCCCAATGTGCGGGATTTGTCCCGGGTTGGGGTTGTGGATGTGGGATCCAACTCTGTGCGTTTGGTGGTCTTTGACGGTGCCGCGCGCAGCCCCGCATATTTTTTCAACGAAAAAATCATGTGCGCTTTGGGGGCTGGTTTGGCCGAAACGGGATGCCTGAATCCCGAAGGGCGGGTGCGCGCAGTGAATGCCATGTCCAGATTCCGCGCCATCGCGGACAGTTTGGGGATCGATGATTTGTATGCCGTGGCCACCGCAGCCGTACGCGATGCCGCTGATGGGCCGGATTTCGTGGAAGACGTGGCCCGCACCACAGGTATCAAAATTTACGTGATCGACGGCGAAGAAGAAGCCCGGTTGTCTGCCCAAGGTGTGCTGTTGGGGTGGCCCGGGTCCTATGGCTTGGTGTGCGATATCGGTGGGTCCTCCATGGAACTTGCCGAAATTTCTGAAGGGCGCGTCGGCAAACGGGTGACATCGGCCCTGGGTCCGCTGAAACTGCGCGATATCAAGGGCGGCAAGAAGGGCCGCAAGACGGTGATCAAAGAAACCGTCAGCCAATTGAAAGACCACATGGGCAAACAATCCGATCGGTTGTTTCTGGTGGGCGGATCATGGCGTGCCTTGGCACGAATTGACATGGATCGGCGCGGATACCCTCTGAACGTTTTGCACGAATACCGCATGACAGCCCGGGACGTGTCCAAAACAGCCAGCTACATTGAAGCCCACGATGCCGAAGAACTGCGCATGCGCTGCGGTGTATCGCAAGCGCGGATGGCTTTGGTGCCCATGGCGGCAGAAGTGTTGCGCAGCGTGGTGCGCAGCTTCAAACCCCGCGACATCGCCATTTCCAGCTACGGCATCCGCGAAGGCATGTTGTATGAACAAATGCCCCAAGGCTTGCGCGACCGTGATCCTTTGATCGAAGCGTGCCAATTTGCAGAACGCAAAGATGCCCGGTTGCCAGGGTTCGGCCAACAGTTGGTGGATTTTGTAGGTCCTTTGTTCCCCAAAGCCCCTGCCCCCACCAAACGACTGATCCAAGCCGCCTGCCATTTGCATGACGTCAGCTGGCGCGCCCACCCTGATTACCGGGCCGAAGTGTGTTTTGACAACGCAACGCGGGCCAACCTGGGTGGCCTGAAACATGCCGAACGGGTGTTTTTGGGGGTGGCGTTGTTGCACCGGTATCGCAACAAACGCGAAGGCACCCGGTTTGAAGATTTGTACACGCTGCTGTCCGACACAGAAGTGCAGCGCGCAGAAGTGTTGGGCAAAGCCATGCGCCTGGGGGCAATGTTGTGGGGCGATATGGGGGCGGCCCCGGCAGCCCTGCGCTGGCGCCCCAAGAAACGCCACCTGGAAATTCAGCTGTCGCCCGAAGGTACCAAACTGTTTGGCGAAGTGGCCGAAGCACGGTTTGACAGCTTGGTGGCCGCGTTAGACGCCACCAGCGAAATCAAAATCCTGCGCTAAAGTTCGACCGCGTCTTCTTCGGTTTCAACGCTTTCAGAAATCTCATCCAAGGGCGTTTTGCGCCTGATGATGATGTCCCCGTTGGGCAGCATCTCGGGCGCCTCGTATACGGCCCAATCGTCCACTTGTTCCATCAAATCCGCCAACGCAGGCCCCATGTTTTCCGCAAAGCGGCGCAATTCAGGGGTCAATTCTTCCACGAAATTTTGCATTTCCGTCAGGGCGGGTTCCAACTCTGTCTGCAGACCTTGGAAAAACAATTCCACCCCCTTGCGCATAAGGGACGGACCGCTTTGATCTTCGGCCCAGGTTGGGGTGGAAAGGGTCACAGCAGTGGCGATGGCGGTGGTGGCAGCAATTTTCTTCATACCCCATGATATAGGGATTAAAGCGCCAGGTCCAAGGTCACCGGGAAATGATCAGACGCATCCAGCAATGCTTGGTGCAAATCTTTGTCAGAAAAACACAACGGATCTTCGAACGGATGCCAAATCCGCCACGCAGGACGTTTGGACATCAATCCGGGCGACACCATCACGTAATCCAACAAAGCTTGCAAAAACCGTTTTTGACGGGCCAACCAAAACCGTGACGTGGTGGGCGCGGCAAAGCGGTTGGCCAGGGCTGTGGCGGCATGGGGGTCAAACATGCAGGGCCCTTTGTCTTCCCCCAACACGATTTCCACGCCTGATCGTCCGAACAATTTTTCGTATTCATCCAACCCCGGACCGTCGTTAAAATCCCCCAAAACAATCACATTTTCATCTGCCGCGATCCGCGCTTCCACGCGTTTGCGCAGCCAAATGCATTGGGCTAATTGTTTGCGCCGGTTTTCGATGGAAATGCGCATGGCATCTTTTTCATCTTTGGCCCCGTGGGGGGCTTTGGATTTTGCATGCACGCCAATCAAATGCAATGTGGTGTCATTCACGTGCAGTGCGGCTTCCAAAGGGGGTTTTGACCAGGTGATGGTTTCAGCTTTCGTGTCCACGTCCAAATCAATCTTGAAACTTTCATCGAAAGGTGGGGCATGATCGTCGCCGCCAGGCGCATGGCTGGCCCCCACCACCTGCGGGTCATACAAAAGCGAGATTTCTTGTTGTGTATCGTTGCGGAACCCCATCAGCGCTTTGGTGGTGCGCAATCCAAAATGGGCCGCAAAATTTTCCAGCGCGACAATACCGTCCCGATGGCGCGATGTATCTGGTGCTTCGATGATCATCACGGCATCTGCGTCCAGGGCGCGCAGCACACGGGCAATGCCTGCCACCTGTGCGGCTTTGGTGACGTCCCAGCGGGCGGACCAGGTATCATTGTCCAACACCTGCCCGTCGTCATCGAACAGGGCGTTGAACCATTCAACATTATACGTCGCGATCCGCATCAGCCGCGGTCCCGGTTGATGGTTTCCCAAGCTTGGTTCACCGCCACCATGCGGTCTTGGGCAATCTTGATGGCTTCTTCTGGCAAACCGCGTGCCATCATCACATCGGGGTGGGTGTCGCGCACCATTTTGCGCCAAGCCGCACGCACGTCTTCCAAGGGCGCGTCGGCATCAATCCCCAACACATCATAAGGATCACGGTCTGCTTCGGGCACCATGCGGGCACGGATGGCCCGGAAGGACCGTTCGCTGATGCCAAAAATCTGTGCGACACGGCCCAAGAACATATCTTCCAACGGGTGGTATTGCCCATCCGCCATGGCAACATGAAACAACCCGTCAAAGATATCTTCCAGGGTTTCCATGTCATCGCGGAACAGACGCCCAATTTGGCGGGCGTATGTTTCGAACCCAGCCACGTCTTGGCGTGCCAAGTTGAACACGCGGGCGGCGGCCTCTTCATCCGCGCGGGCCACATGGAACACGTCGCGAAATGCCATCACTTCGGACCGGGTCACTTCCCCGTCAGATTTGGCCAGTTTGGCCCCCAACGCAATGACCGCGATGGCAAAGCCCACGGTCCGTTCCGGTGGACTGCTGAGTTTTGCAAAAACGGCCGACAGGGATTCCCCCGCCGCCAATGCGGCCAGCGCTTCGGTGATCCGGGTCCATAATGATGGCGGCTGAAGAAGGGGATCGTGCGATGTCATCAGCTTAGTTTACGCACCCCATCTGGCGTTTCAAAAGCGGCCATCATCCCGGCCGCCCCTTCAACATAGGTCACGCGGTCGTCGTCTAACAGGGGGGTCAGCAATTCTGCCATGGCAGACGCATCTGGATGGCGCACTTGCAGCCCCAAAAACCGTGCTCCGCTGTCGGGCAAACGTGGCGCAGGGTGGGCATCCCCGTCCCATTGGATCAACGCCGGGGCCATGCCATCAAAGGGCAGAACACCCGTGGCGGGCACAGCCATACGCCATTTGAAATCCCCCCGCTGCAAAGATACCGGTTCCCCAAACCCAGGGCCCAACACCGCCAACGCGGCGTCCAGATCATCGCAGGCTAAAATCCAGTTGGTTAACCGCGGCGGGCCATCGAATTGGTCCAAAGCAAACCACCGCGGATAAGGTGGATTTGGTGCGCTTGGGTCTGTGGCGATGGCTTCCAAGTAAAAGTCTGGGCCGCACCCCATCAGGGTGTTGTGGGTGGCAAAGTGGGCATGCTGCCCGCCGGGCACGCTGTCCAAACCCATGCAACTTTCCAACTGCAAAGTGGCCTCTGGCAAGGTGGCGGCCGATACGGCAAGATGATCCAATCGCAGCATGTAACACTCCTATGACAGCCCGGGGCCTTTGCTTGACTTTCAGCGTTCCGGCAACATTTCCAAAGGTATTGGAATGGATAAACGAAAGGCCCAAAGATCATGATAAGCGCATTGCAGCGATTGGTAAAACACGAAGCATTCGGGGGCATATTGCTAATGTTTGCCGCCGTAGCCGCCATGGTTATCGCCAACTCTGACTTTCGCGCAGTGTATGAAGGCATTTTGGGCAGCTATCTTTCGGTCACCTTTGATGGGGAAGGCCTGACCAAACCACTGATCTTGTGGATCAACGACGGTTTGATGGCGATTTTCTTCTTCTTGATCGGGTTGGAGCTGAAGCGCGAGTTGCTGGACGGGAAACTGAAAAATCCCCGGGACGTGGTGCTGCCCGGTGTGGCGGCCATTGGGGGCATGGTGGTGCCTGCGGTCATTTTTGCCGCGCTGAACTGGGGCAATCCCGCCACCATCGGTGGATGGGCCATTCCGGCCGCCACTGACATTGCATTTGCCCTTGGGGTCTTGGCCTTGTTGGGGGACCGGGTGCCATCATCGTTGAAGGTGTTCTTGCTGACCTTGGCCATCTTGGATGACTTGGGCGCAATCTTGATCATCGCGTTGTTTTACACGGCCAACCTGCAAGTCGAATATTTGCTGTACGCTTTGATCCCGCTGGCGGGCCTGATCGTGTTGAACGCCCGGGGGGCCCACAGCGTTGGTCCTGCGTTATTCTTGGGCGTGGTCTTGTGGTTCTTGGTGCTGCGATCTGGCGTTCATGCCACATTGGCAGGCGTGGTGACCGCGTTCTTGATCCCATACAAAGACAAATGGGGCAAAAGCCCTGCACGGTCTTTGGAACACGCGCTGCATGATTATGTGCTGTACTTGATTGTGCCGATCTTCGCCTTTGCAAACGCAGGCGTGGTCCTTGCAGGCATGAGCTTTCAAACACTGTTGGACCCATTGTCCTTGGGCATCGCGGCTGGCCTGGTACTGGGCAAACAGATCGGTGTGTTTGGCCTGACCTGGCTGGTGGTTATGCTTGGGTGCGCGCGCCTGCCCTATGGGGCGAATTGGCTGCATATTTACGGCATCGCGTGTTTGGCGGGCATCGGGTTCACCATGTCCTTGTTCATTGGATCCCTGTCCTTTGCAGACCCTGCACTGATGAACCAAGTTCGCTTGGGCGTTTTGTCCGGGTCTTTGATATCAGGGCTGTTGGGTTTTGGTGCCCTGTGGCTTGGGTCCCGCAATCACGACCGCGCAAGCGTTCCTGCGCAATAAGTCCAAACTCTCCCCTGGCACGGGTTTGAACGAATTCCCCGTGACCGTGCCAGGGCATTAACGCCACTCTTGCCCCGTACTATCAGTGAAAGGGTAAGACATGAAAAAACCACTCGCAGAGTTTTTGGGGACATTTACATTGGTCCTGTTTGGTTGCGGCGCAGCCGTAATCGCCGGCGGTGATATCGGCCTGACAGGCATCAGCTTCGCCTTCGGTTTGGCCTTGATCGGCATGGCATACGGCATCGGCGCTGTATCGGGGTGCCACATCAACCCAGCCGTATCTTTGGGCATGGTGGCCGCAGGTCGCATGACCATCGCAGAAGCCGTTCCTTACATGCTGGCACAAGTCCTGGGGGCCATTGTTGGCGCTTTGGTTTTGTTGCTGATCGCATCGGGCAAAGCCGACTACACCATTGCAGGCAACGGCCTGGGTCAAAACGGTTGGGGCGCAGGCTACTTGGGTGAATATTCCATGATCGCCGCTTTGATCTTTGAGATCGTTGCAACATTCTTGTTCATGGTTGTGATCTTGGGCGCAACAAGCGCAGGCGCACCGGCAGCAATGGCGGGTTTGGCCATCGGTCTGGCCTTGGTGGTTATCCACTTGGTGGGCATCAACGTTACTGGCGTTTCTGTGAACCCAGCACGTTCCATTGGGCCAGCACTTTTCGTTGGCGGAACTGCATTGGCACAACTGTGGCTGTTCATCGTGGCCCCAATCATCGGTGCCGTGGCAGCGGGCGCATTGTTCAAGTCCGGTCTGTTGGACGCTGACTAAACACCGTTCGTTTATTCAAAGAAGGGCCGTCCATTGGGGCGGCCCTTTTTATTTCTGCCACTGCGGTAAGGCGGCTTAATCTGCATCTTTGGAAAGTGCGGGCAGGATGTCCAAAATGGACAAGCCTTGCATATTGTCTTTCTTGAACCGACCCGCCGTCACCAATTGGGCGTATCCGTGAACAAAGCTCCACAGCGCGACTTGGCCTTTGCCATCTTGTTCATCGGCCGTACCACTGTGCCAGCCCAGATCTTTTGACGCAGCTGCCAGAATGACAAAACAGGCCCGCACCTGGACCATCAGATCGGGATCGTCATTCACCAAACGGTCCCTTGAAAACATCAACTCATACAGCGCTGGGTTGGCTTGTGCGAAGGCAACGTACCCCAGCAAGGCCGCTTCGCGCTGTTGGCAGGGGGATCCGTCGCAGGCCATTCTTTCGGCCAGTTCACTGTACCCTTGGGTGACGATGGCGGTCATAAGCCCGGCCATGTTGCCAAAGTGGTTTTTGGGCGCCGTGTGACTGACACCGACCTTCTCTGCGCATTTGCGCAACGACAGCGCCGCCAAGCCGTCTTGTTCCAACAGATCACGGGCAGCCGCAACGAAGGCCACCTTCAAATTCCCGTGGTGATATTTGTGTTGTGTGGTCATCGGGGTCTTTCCGCAATGTTTCCACCGTAAATTTCCACTTGACCGAAATCAAGGGTGCCATTATCCCCAATATTTACAGTGTAAACATTGTCGGAGACACAGAGATGAAGAAATTGATTGCTTGGCTTTTGTCGATCACCGCAGTGGTGATTTTGGCCGGGGCCTTTGTCTGGTTCGCAAACCCATTTGGGGTTCGTGACACCATGCTGGTGAACATGATCGTGAAAATGCGCGTGGCCCCCTCACGGTTGGAAAACACCAAAAATCCATCGGATTATGGTATGGCCTTCACAGACGTCGATATCATCACAGCGGATAATGTGCGCCTTAGTGCATGGGAAATCCCCAGCGCTACACCGTCTAACAAAACAGTGATTGTGAACCACCCCTTGACCACCACACGCTATGGATCCGTGGCGGGGTTGGATGGTGTGTCAGCGGAATTCTTGCCCATGGTCAAACATTTGCACGATGCAGGGTTCAACATCGTAATGTATGATCACCGTGGCCAAGGCGACAGCGACGGCGGCATGGGATCAGACGCCAAAGGCACCGAGGCCCTGGTGGGGGCTGGCGTCACAGAATGGCAAGATGTGTCCGCCTCGCTGCGGCACGTTTTGAACCACGACACATTTGGCGACGACGACATCGTGTTTCTGAGCCAATGCATGGGGGCCAACGCGACGTTCCTTGCCTGGAAAAATGACCCTGCCCTATTTGCGAATCCGCAAATCAAAGCTTTGGTCGCGAACCAACCCACGCTTTCTTACAACATGACAGATCGGTTCATTCGCGCGAAAACGGGCCTGGATTTGGTGGACAAAGTTCTGGATACCCAGCGCGAAAAATTCGGCTTTGGGTTTGCCAAAGCCTTGGACAATGTGCCCAGCCTGACTGTGCCCGTCTTATACGCCCAAGTGGAAAAAGACGTGTACACGTTCAACACGGATACGGGCAAAAATGATATCCAAGAAATCATGGATGCCACGCCAACCGACCATGAAATTGTCTGGATCGGACCCGACCAAGACACGCCGTTTGGCACGGGCAGCCGTTTTGACGGATACCAGTATTTCAACCATCACCCAGAAGCGTTGATTGCATTCGTTTCCAAGCACACAAGTTGATTGAACAAACGGACCTCGCCCCAAGGGGCGGGGTCTGGCTTAAGCCCGCGCCGCTTTGATCAACTTCAAGATGTCTTGCGCGGCTTCGGGGATATTTGTCCCAGGACCAAAGATCGCCGCCACCCCAGCGTCCATCAAGAAATCATAATCCTGTTGCGGGATCACCCCGCCGCAGACCACCAAGATATCCTTTGCATCCGCTGCGGCCAACGCCTCGATCAGTTTTGGGGCCAGGGTTTTGTGCCCTGCGGCCTGGCTGGAAATGCCCACCACGTGCACGTCATTATCCACGGCGTCTTGGGCGGCCTCTTCGGGCGTTTGGAACAACGGCCCAACGTCCACGTCAAAGCCGATGTCAGCGAATGCCGTGGCAATCACCTTGGCGCCGCGGTCGTGGCCATCTTGGCCCATCTTCACCACCAACATGCGTGGGCGGCGGCCTTCGTCTTCGGCGAAATGTTCCACCGCAGCTTGGATCGCTTCAAACCCTTCGTCGCCGTCGTAAGCGGCCCCATATACACCAGCCAATGTTTTCACCTCTGCCCTGTGGCGTCCGAATGTGCCTTCCATCGCCAAGGAAATTTCCCCAACGGTGGCACGGTGACGGGCGCATTCCACGGCCGCCTCCAAAAGGTTGCCGCCTTCTTCACAGCGACGCCCCAATTCCAACAATGCCGCGTCACAGGCGGCTTGGTCACGGCTGGCTTTGATCTGGTCCAACCGGGCCACTTGGGAATCGCGCACCGCTGTGTTGTCGATATCGCGGATGTCGATTTCGGGTTCTTTGTCCAACTTGTATTTGTTGACGCCCACGACAACTTCATCGCCCTTGTCGATCATGGCTTGACGGCGCGCGGCGGATTCTTCGATCTTCAACTTCGGCAAACCAGACGCCACCGCCTTGGTCATGCCGCCCATTTCTTCGACTTCTTCGATCAGTTCCCAAGCCGCATCCACCAAATCAGCGGTCAGTTTTTCCACGTAGTACGACCCCGCCAAAGGATCCACCACGTTGGTCACCCCGGTTTCTTCTTGCAAGATCAGTTGGGTGTTGCGGGCAATGCGCGCGGACATTTCCGTGGGCAGCGCAATGGCTTCGTCAAAACTGTTGGTGTGCAACGACTGCGTGCCGCCCAACACGGCGGACATGGCCTCAAACGCTGTGCGCACGATGTTGTTGTAGGGGTCTTGTTCTTGCAACGACACGCCGCTGGTTTGGCAGTGTGTGCGCAACATGGATGACTTGGGGTTCTTGGGTTCAAATTCTGCCATGACCCGCGACCACAACAGTCGGGCAGCCCGCAGCTTGGCGGCTTCCATAAAGAAGTTCATTCCAATGGCGAAGAAGAACGACAACCGGCCCGCGAACTTGTCCACGTCCATGCCGCGCGCAATGGCGGTGCGCACGTATTCGCGCCCATCTGCGATGGTATACGCCAGTTCTTGCACCAGGTTCGCCCCGGCTTCTTGCATGTGATACCCGGAAATCGAAATGCTGTTGAATTTCGGCATTTCATTGGCGGTGTATTCAATGATGTCGGCCACGATGCGCATGCTGGCTTCGGGCGGATAGATATAGGTGTTCCGCACCATAAATTCTTTCAGAATGTCGTTCTGAATGGTCCCCGACAACAAATCCCGCGACACGCCCTGTTCTTCGCCCGCCACGATAAAGCTGGCCAACACCGGGATCACCGCGCCATTCATGGTCATGGACACCGAAATCTTATCCAGCGGGATGCCGTCGAACAGGATTTTCATGTCTTCCACAGAATCGATGGCGACGCCCGCTTTGCCCACGTCCCCGATCACGCGTGGGTGGTCGCTGTCATACCCACGGTGCGTGGCCAGATCAAAAGCAACGGAAACCCCCTGCTGACCCGCGGCCAACCCTTGGCGGTAAAATGCATTCGATTCTTCCGCCGTGGAAAACCCCGCGTATTGGCGAATGGTCCAAGGTCGCCCGGCATACATGGTCGCCTTGGGCCCACGCACATAGGGTGCAGCGCCAGGCACACCGTCCAAATGATCCAACCCTTTGGTGTCTTCAGCGGTGTACAGCGGCTTTACTGGGATATCTTCCAGCGTATTCCATGTCAGATCGTCCAAGGGACGGCCCCGCAGTTCTTTTTCTGCGATCTCTTGCCATTTTTTTGTGTCAGTCACATCCGTCCCCTTCTTCGCTGCACTGCCGCATTTTAGACAGCTGCGCGGGTCTGATACAGTCAACCGCAGCCTGGACGCAACAATCTTGCGCGCTGATCCGACGGTTTTGCGCAAACATACGACAAGATATCCTAGATACCCTCAAAAAAACTGTGATCCCCCCTTAGTCCCTGCGCCATTCCCCCCTATATGTATCCCAACCAGGAGAGATGGATTGAAAAGACTAGCCCTAGCCTTGGCCCTGGTGGCCGCCCCGGTTTTTGCCGCCACCACCACTGTGGCAGACTGGCAAGAAGATCCCACCGCCATCGTTTCTGCAGCCGACGTCACCTTGGACGATTTCAAATGGCTGGCCCGTCCGTTGATCGTGTTTGCAGACAGCCCCCTGGACCCCGCGTTCATCGACCAGATGTCTTTTCTGGAAACCGAAATGGAGGCTGTGGTGGACCGCGATATCGTGATCATTGTGGATGCCGATCCGTCAGCAAAATCTGACCTGCGGGACACGTTCCACCCAAACGGCTTTGCCTTAATCTTACTGGGCAAAGACGGCGGCGTGAAGCTGCGTAAACCCTTTCCGTGGGATATGCGCGAAATCAGCCGAACCATTGACAAAATGCCCATGCGTCAGCGCGAAATTGAAGAACGCCGCGCTGAACGGGCCGCAGCGACCGAATAATCAGCTGCCCCCGAACGGCACCCAGGCCACCCCGTGCTTGGCCCCGTGCAGGCGCAAAATGTGATTTTCGTACCGCGTTTGCATAATGGCCTGTTCTTCTTGCGTGAAAATCGGGGCTTGGCGTTGATTGTCACGCACCGCGTTCACAGGGCGTGTGGGCACAACGATATCACCCTCATCTACCCCCACCAAAGCCGCCACAATGGGGCGGGCATATTCTTGTAAATCTTCTTGGCACCAGGCAATCATTCGGGCCGTGGGCCAGGCTGCTTTGGCAGCCTTCACCACTTCAACCCAGCCGCGCTTGCGGTCTGGCAATGCATCCCGGTGGCTGGCTTTCAGCGCGCGTTCATGGCCACGCTGATGGGCGTAATCGCGGGCCGATGTCCAAGCAGATGCATAGTTGCGCACCCCCAAGGCCAACACATCCGGAACAAATGGGAACAACCGGGCAAAGGCTGCTTGGCGTTGTTCTGTCCGCGGATAAAACCGCCCGTAATGAAAGTTTCGCCGCATGGACCCGATGATATTTTCTTCTGAAATAACAAGAGTTTGCGTTCCTTTGGCACGTTCCGCTTCGATCATTTCATTCAATTGGGCACGGATGGATTGTACCCGTTCTTGGGCGTCCGCATCTGTGGGGTTTCCATCTTCATCCCAAAACGTTTCGGCCTCTAAAAAACCCGGCACTTCGCGTAACATGCGCGGCGTCCAAACGGAAATCCCCAGATCAGGCCGCGCAGCAATGGATTGGCTGAGGGTTTGCTCCACCATCGTGGACCCCGTGCGGTGACCGCCAAGATGAAGAACAATTTTCATGGGTTATCCCGACGTTCACGTTACCGCACTAAGATATAGCCTGTGCAAAATGTAACAACGGTGAAAATTGTCGAAGCTTCGCCAGGCGTGACGATCCCAAAATATGTCCCGCCCATGGCCAACGCCACCAAGCCGCATAAAACTGCCACCAATGGCCACAGCTTCAAACTGCGCCCCGTTAAACCTGTGAACGTGGCCCGGAACACCACCAGTGCGCCCGCCATGCACCACAGGCCACCGCATGCCAAAAGAATGTTACCGATCAGTGCCCCAGGCCAACCAGGTCGGTATGGAAACACTGCCGAAATGGCGGCCACAAAGACAAACCCCGCCACGAAAACCGCCCCCAGCGCCGCCAAAAAAGCCAACGCATAGGGGCGGAACAAGGTCACGATTTATTCAAATTCCATGATCACATCATCGACCATCAAGCTGTCGCCTGCGGCTGCGTTGATTTTGGTGATCACAGTCTGCTTTTCAGCCCGCAGAATATTTTCCATCTTCATGGCTTCAATGGTGCACAGGGCTTGGCCTTCTTGCACTTCATCGCCCACGGCCACGTCCATTTTCACGATCAGGCCCGGCATGGGGCACAGCAGCAATTTGGATGTGTCGGGTGCGATTTTTTCCGGCATCAACTTCGCCAATTCCGCCGCGCGGGGGCTGCGAACGTGGACCTTCAAATCCGCGCCCCGGAACCGCACGCAGTACCCGTTGGTGATGCGGTCCACCTTCAGCGCAATCGCTTCGCCGTCCACATCCATTAACGCCAAGGATTGGCCTGGGCGCCAGTCACTGGCCACGCGAATGCTACCTTTTTCGAATTTCACGGTGGATCCAGTGGGATCAGCCGCGATGGTGACCGGGAAATCTTCGCCTTGCAAAGACACAACCCAATCGTCCCCCACCCGGCGTTCGTGGTTGTCCATGCGGCCCGATACTTTGGTGCGCCGAATTTCCGCCACCCGGTACATCGCAGCTGCGGACGCCGCCAATTTGCGCAAAGTATCGCTGGGCAAGGCCACACCTTCAAACCCTTCGGGGTATTCTTCTTCGATGAAGGCCGTGGTGATGTTGCCCGAACAGAACTTTTCGTGGTCCATGACCGCAGACAAGAACGGGATGTTGTGCCCGATGCCTTCCACTTCGAACGCATCCAACGCGTGGCGCATCCCTTCGATCGATGACGCTCTATCAGGGCCCCACGTACACAGTTTGGCGATCATCGGATCGTAGTACATGCTGATTTCACCACCTTCATAGACACCAGTGTCATTACGCACGACGGCCGTGTCAGATGCAGATTCTGCCGGGGGGCGATACCGGGTCAAACGTCCGATGGACGGCAAGAAATTGCGATACGGATCTTCCGCATAGAGGCGGCTTTCCATGGCCCAACCGTTGATCTTTATGTCCGACTGCTTCATCGCCAGCTTTTCGCCATAGGCGACGCGGATCATCTGTTCCACCAAGTCCACACCCGTGATCAGCTCTGTAACCGGGTGTTCCACTTGCAAGCGCGTGTTCATTTCCAAGAAGTAAAAGTTCTGGTCCCCGTCCACGATGAATTCCACCGTGCCGGCACTGGTGTACCCCACCGCCGCCGCCAAGGCGCAGGACTGTTCGCCCATGGCTTTGCGGGTTTCGGGCGTCAAAAACGGGCTGGGCGCTTCTTCGATGACCTTCTGGTTCCGACGCTGGATCGAACATTCGCGTTCGTTCAGATACAGCGTGTTCCCGTGGCTATCAGCCAGAACTTGGATCTCAATGTGGCGCGGTTGAGTGACGAATTTTTCGATGAAAATCCGATCATCGCCAAAACTGTTGGCGGCTTCGTTTTTGGACGATTGGAACCCTTCGCGGGCTTCATCATCGTTCCAAGCAATCCGCATGCCCTTGCCCCCGCCCCCGGCGCTGGCTTTGATCATCACCGGATACCCGATCTGATTTGCGATTTTGACTGCTTCTTCGGCGTCTTCGATCAACCCCATGTGCCCCGGCACCGTGGACACACCCGCATCCTGGGCGATCTTCTTGGATGTGATTTTGTCACCCATGCTTTCGATTGCGCCCGCAGGTGGGCCGATAAAGGCCACGCCTGCGGCTTCCAACGCTTCAGCAAACAACTTGTTTTCTGACAAAAAGCCGTACCCAGGGTGCACGGCTTCTGCCCCTGTCTGCTTGATGGCGTCCATCACCTTGTCGATCACGATATAGGACTGGTTGGCGGGCG
>JAHDCP010000066.1 GCA_020629775.1 Planktomarina sp. | reverse complement strand
ATCACGCGAGCTTCCCAAGCTTAAGTTACGGGTTCAATTCCCGTTACCCGCTCCAACACATTGGCATCCCATGACAGACATCCCATTCAACACACCGCTTTACGAACCTGACCTGCGTGCCGCGGGTGTACCGGCTCCGTGGACTTTTGGCGTGGCGGACAAAACGCGTTTTGGCGAATTGGATGTCTTGGGCCATGTCAACAACACCGCTTATCTGCGGTGGGCGGAAAACTTTCGGATCAACTATTTCAAAGACTACGCCATTGCGGATTATTCTGGCGAACCGCCGCGGTTGGTGTTGCGCCAAGTGGGTATGGATTTCTTGAAAGAAATGAAATTGCACGAGCCTTATGTGATAACAGGCCGCGCGGTTTCTGTGCGGCGATCAAGCTTTCGCATGGAATACGCCATATACGCCGGGGATTTGCGCGCAACGGGACACGCCATTTTGGTGTGGCTGACCCAAAACGGGGAAAAGACGGCCCTGCCCGATCACGTCCGCGCCACCCTGGTAAACCGCGACGGCGCTGAACAGCTTTAACCCTTTTGCAAATGCGCCACCAATTGCTGGGTTGATGGATCTGCCCCTTGGGTTGGGACATCCCCCGCCACCATGGGGCCCAACGCCGTGGCCAGTTCTTTGCCCAATTCCACGCCCCATTGATCGAAAGAGTTGATCCCCAAGATCGCCCCTTCGACGAACACCCGGTGTTCATACAAAGCAATAATTTGACCCAACACATACGGCGTCAGCTTGGGGTAAATCAGCGTCGTGGAGGGGCGGTTGCCCTCGAACACGCGGTGCTTGGCTTGGCGTTCCAATTCCGCCCCTTCAAACCCTTTGGATGCGGCAATTTTGCGGGCGTCTTCCAACGATCGACCCACCATCAAAGCTTGCGATTGTGCCAAGCAATTGGCCTGCAGCAATTGGTGCTGATGGATCAAATGCGCTTCGTGGCCCGCTTGACCCACCATGAATTCACAAGGGATCACTCGTGTGCCCTGGTGGATCAGCTGATAAAAGGCATGCTGCCCATTGGTGCCGGGTTCCCCCCACACAATGGGCCCCGATCCCACCGTCACAGGCGCGCCGTCCATGTCCACGCCTTTGCCGTTGGATTCCATTTCCAGCTGCTGCAAATACGCCGGCAAACGCGCCAAGCGTTGTTCATAGGGCAAGACAGCACGCGTCTCATACCCGCAGCACTGCGCGTGCCAAATGCCCACCAATGCCAACATCAAAGGCAAGTTTTCGCGGGCTTGTGCCGTTTGGAAATGCTGATCCATGGCATAAGCCCCGGATAAGAAATCATTGAAATTGCTGGCCCCCACAGCAATGGCAAGGCTGAGGCCGATGGGCCCCCAAACGGAATACCGGCCACCAACCCAATCTTCAAAACCAAACACACGGTCCGGTGCGATACCAAAGGCGGCTGTCTTTTCTTGGGATGTGGACAAAGCAGCGAACTGCGCCCCTGGATCTTTGACCGATGCCGCCATCCAATCATATGCGGTTTTGGCATTGGTCATGGTTTCGATGGTGGTAAAGGTCTTGGATGCCACGATGACCAGCGTTGTCTGCGGGTCCAAGTCCCGCAACGCATCGGCCACATCTGCCCCGTCAACGTTCGACACAAAGTGGGTGCGCGGCCCGTCCGCATAGGGGGACAAAGCAATGGCTGCCATGGCGGGGCCAAGGTCCGACCCACCAATTCCGATATTCACAACATCCGTGATCTGCCCGCCCTGCCCTTGAAACGCACCGCTGCGCACATCTTCGGCAAAGGCAAACATGGCGTTGCGTGTGGACAAAACGTCGGGCATCACGTCGGCCCCATCCACCACCAAAGGCCCAGCGGGACGGCGCAGCGCGGTATGCAGCACAGAGCGGTCTTCCGTTATGTTGATCCGGTCGCCGGCAAACATCGCGTCGCGCTTTGCGGACCAATTGGCTGCATTGGCCAGGGCCAGCAACTTGGAAAGGGCGCTGTCCGTCAGCGTGGTTTTGGAATAGTCAAAGAACAAACCATCATGCTGGATCGAAAAATCAGCGGCCCGCGTGTTGTCAAATAAATCCACAATTTGGCGCGTCTTGGCCGCTTGGCCCTCTGCCAGAACGTCGGTCCACATAGGTTTAACTTTCTTTGGGGGCCCAGTGCACATGGGCTTTGGGCAAAAACTGCGCAATGGGCGCTTGGGATATCGGACTGCTTTGGGCTTGGGCCAGGGCTGCTTTTTTGTCATCACCCAAGATCACAACGTGAATGTTTTCAGCGCTCAGCAAGGCGCGGGCGGACAAGGTTACCCTGTCTTCTAAACCATCACCGGGTGTCATGGACACCACAGCCGGGGCGTCTGGCGCCTGGGCGGCTGCGCGTTCTGGGGCACCGGGAAAGATGGAGGCTGTGTGCATATCCGCCCCCATGCCCAAAACAGCCACCGACAATGGCAAAATGGCATCCACATCTTTGGCCAACTGGACCGCCCCCAGCGATGCCGTTTCTGCACCATTGTACAATGGTTGGTATTTTGCAGCGGCCGCCTTGCCTTGCAACAGCTTTGCCTTGATCAACCCGGTGTTCGAACGCGGGCTGTCCAAGGGCACCCAGCGTTCATCCCCCAGCATCACGGTAATGCGGTCCCAAGCCAAATCAGCGCTTTGCAGTTTTTCAAACATCGGGCCCGGCGTGGAACCGCCCGGCACTGCCAAGGACGCGGTTGCGCTGCTGTCCAAACTGGTTTGCAAATCGCGCACCATGCGTTTGGCGACAGCCGCAAACAATTCAGCGGCGGTTGGGTATTCCACCAAAATCATGGTGCCAAATCCCGCCACTTCCGGCCGTCACGATGCAGCAACGCCAACGCATCTTCAGGACCAGTGCTTCCCGGTTCATAGACCTTGGGCACATCGTGGCGATCCACCCAACTTTCGATAATGGGGTCCGTCCAGGCCCAAGCGGCTTCCACTTCGTCGCCGCGCATGAACAGGGTTTGGTTTCCGCGGATCACATCCATGATCAACCGTTCGTAAGCATCTGGGGCTTCTTCGGCATCATCTCCAAGAGTTTCTGCAAAGGTCATATCCAAAGGCACGTGGGCCAAGCGCATGCCGCCTGGGCCCGGTTCCTTGATGGTCACATCAAGCGTGATCCCTTCGTTTGGCTGCAACTGAATGGCCAGAACATTTTGTGTCTGATCGCCCGATTCTTCAAAAATGGAATGCGGCAGTTCTTTAAACACCACGGCAATTTCCGATGTGCGGGCTTTCAGCCGTTTGCCGGTGCGCAGATAAAACGGCACGCCAGACCAACGCCAATTCGCAATCTGTGTTTTCAGCGCGACATAGCTTTCTGTGAACGACCGGGCATCGCCCGCATCTTCGCGGTAACTGGGATCATCGCCATCTGGGCCATACTGACCCCGCACCATTTCATGGGGGGCCACGGGTTGAAGCGCGCGGATAACTTTCAGCTTTTCGTCGCGCACCGCATCAGGATCAAACTTGCTGGGCGGCTCCATGGCGATCAAGCACAACAACTGCATCAAATGGTTTTGCACCATATCCCGCATAGCACCCGACTTGTCATAGTAGGCCCCGCGCCCACCAACACCTACGGATTCCGCCACGCTGATTTGAATGTGATCAATGTATTGGGCGTTCCAAAGCGGCTCAAACAACAGGTTGCCAAACCGGATGGCCATCAGGTTTTGAACCGTTTCTTTGCCCAAGTAATGGTCGATCCGGTAAATCTGGGTTTCATCAAATTCCGCTGCAAGCGATGCGTTCAATTCCTTGGCGCTTGCCAAATCACGACCAAAGGGTTTTTCCACCACGATGCGACTGTCAGCATCGGCGATATCCCAACTGTTCAGCCGTTTAGCGATGTCCCCAAACAGACCTGGCCCCACAGAAAAGTAGTAAGCCGTGATAACATTCGCCCGAATTTTTGTTTTCAGCTCAGCCCAGCCTTGATCGCCCCGGGCATCAATCATGACATAGTCCAAGGCTTCCAAAAACGCAGGCAACTGGCCACATTCCGCCAGTGTTTTTCCACCAAATTCCGCAATGGCATCAGCCACCATGGTGCGATACCCGTCTGCGTCCAAATCACTGCGCGCGGCCCCGATAATCCGAGCTTCTGCCGGCATTTGGCCGGAACAAAAACGCCGGAACAAACCGGGCAAAATCTTGCGACGTGCCAAATCACCAGTGCCGCCAAAAATGACCAAATCGAACGGGTCGACGGGAATTACGCGTGAAACCATATCCATTCCTCCGGGGTGCCAACACTACTGCACGTTTCGTTGCTGTCTATCACATTCCCGTGGGCGTTAGCGATAACAGTTTTGCAACACTAATGGTTCCATATAAGGCGAACAGCAACCAAGAATTCGAGGGACACCCATGAAAGACGAAATTTCATCCGTCACAGCCAATGCTGGTAAATTCATTGACCCCCAAACCACCGCCGATGGATCGACCCGTGCGCAAGTCCGGCTCAGCCATCCAGAAACGCTTTGGTTTAACACTGGCACCTTGTGCAATATTGAATGCCTGAGTTGCTATATTGAAAGCTCCCCCACCAACGATGCGCTTGTGTATATCACGGCAGACGAAGTGTCGGAATATCTGACGCAGTTGGTGGACCGCAAATGGAACGTTCGCGAAATCGCCTTTACCGGCGGTGAGCCGTTCATGAACCCCGAAATGATTGAAATCACCCGCCGTTGCTTGGTGGAGGGGTACGAGGTTTTGATCCTCACCAACGCGATGAAACCCATGATGCGCAAACGTGTTCAGCAAGGGTTGTTGGACTTGAACAAAGAATTCCCTGGCAAAATGGTTATGCGCGTGTCCGTTGACCACCATTCCGCTGAAAACCATGACACGGAACGCGGCAAAGGCAGCTTTAATGAAATGCTGAAAGGCATGGATTGGTTGCGCGATAATGGGTTTGAAATGGCCGTCGCTGGGCGCACCGTTTGGGGCGAAGACGACGCCGCTGGGCGCAAAGGATACGCAGACCTTTTTGCCGCGCGCAATTACGCAATCGACGCCCACAACCCTGGCCAAACTGTTTTGTTTCCAGAAATGGACGAAACCGTGGAGGTTCCTGAAATCACCACAGCGTGCTGGGGCATTCTCAACAAAAGCCCCCATGACATTATGTGTGCATCCTCACGCATGGTGGTGAAACGCAAAGGGGCGGGCAAGCTGGCGGTTTTGGCCTGCACCTTGCTGCCCTATTCGCCCGAGTTTGAGCTGGGTGAGACGTTGGAAGAAGCCGAAAAGCCGGTGAAATTGAACCACCCCCACTGCGCCAAGTTTTGCGTTTTGGGCGGGGCCAGCTGTTCGGCGTGATCTGGCCTTTCGGCGCAGAAACTCACTGAGTTTCTGACCCGATTTGTCACTGACAAATCGTTATGCCTCCAGTTCGGCATCCCAATACAGGAAATCCACCCAGCTTTCGTGCAAGTGGTTTGGCGGGAACTTCCGCCCCACATTACGCAATTCTTCCGCCCCGGGTTGGCGGGGTTGTTTGCGCAAGTGCATCCCCACCTGCCGCAAACTGCGAGACCCTTTTTTCAAGTTACACCGCGAACAGGCCGCCACCACGTTTTCCCAACTGGTGCGTCCACCGCGTGCACGCGGCACCACATGGTCAAAGGTCAAATCCCCTTTGGTGCCGCAGTATTGGCATGAAAACTGATCGCGCAAAAACAAATTGAAGCGTGTGAACGCCACCTGGGACTGCGGGCGCACGTAATCGCGCAGTACAACGACAGACGGGATTTTAATTTCTGTGGTCGGGGACCTTACAGCCTGGTCATATTCCGCGATGATCTGAACCCGGTCCAAAAACGCGGCTTTCACAGCGTCTTGCCAGCACCAAAGCGACAGCGGGTAATAGGACAATGGCCGATAGTCGGCGTTTAAGACAAGCGCGGGGCAATGCCCGACACCGGGGCCATTTCTTACAAAGTCAGTCCTGAAGTCTTCCGCCACAACAAAGCCCCCTGCGAAGGGCCGCGCGTGGTGAATGCCACACAAAACGGCCTTCATAAGGAGGACTATATATAGTGCTTTAAATCTGACAAGGCCCAAATATCGGGCTTTGGTTTAGTCCAAACCAAAGGATTTGCGCATAAACGCCAACGCAACTTCCAAGCCGTCAGGGGCTATGCCATGGGCCGTGCCCTTCATGATGTGGGCATAGACATCTGTGAACCCGGCTTCTTGCAATCCTTCGGCTGCGGCGGGCAAAGATTGAGGGGGCACCACATCATCTGCGTCACCATGCACCAATAAGATGGGCATTTTGGCGGTGACTTCGTCCGCCAGCAATTCAGGTTCCAACAAGCGACCGGAAAACGCCACAACCCCAGCCACCGGGTCTTCGCGGCGCGGGGCCACATGCAGCGACATCATTGTGCCTTGGGAAAATCCAAACAACACCATCTGTTCTGGCAACAAATTATAGTCCACCAAAACGCCGTCCAGATACGCGTCCAAATCATTGGCCGCCCGGCGCAGGCCATCAGCCGCGTCTTCTTCGGAAGATCCATCGATCCAAGGGATCGGAAACCACTGCAACCCCATGGGGGACATGGCGGTTGATTCTGGTGCGTCGGGCGCCAAGAACAAGATGTCCGGCATATGGGGCGCCAAAACATCAGCAAGGCCCAGCAAATCCGCCCCATTGGCCCCATAGCCGTGCAAAAACACCACCACGCCGCGGACATCCCCACTGTCAGGCATCCGCGATTCTGATTTCAAAACTCTGGTCATTGGACGCCTTCCCTTTGCTTTACATGGGCGTAGTAGGCCCAAAGAATGCGGGCTGCAACGGCCCGCCACGGTGACCACGCCGCTGCAATATCGCGCATCGCCTTTTCCTTGGGGCGATCATCCAGATCCAACAACATGCGCGCCCCTTCTTGCAGGGCCAAATCACCATGGGCGAACACATCCGCCCGCCCCAACGAAAACATGGCATAGATTTCCGCCGTCCACGTTCCGATCCCAGAAATTTGGGTCAAGGTTTTCACCACGTCCCCGTTGGGCAATGTGGCCAACAGGTCAAAATCTACATCTGCATGGGCCAAGGCCCGGGTGTATTTTGTTTTCTGCCGTGACATGCCAGCGGCTTTGTAGTCTTCATCGGTGGCAGTTTTCGCGGTGGCGGGATTGGCCAACCCTGCCGCTTCAACTTTGGCCCAAATGGCATCGGCGGCAGCCACAGACACCTGTTGGCCCACAATCGCGCGCAGCACTGTTTCAAATCCACCGTCCCGCAGTCGCAAAGGAATCGGCGCATCCATTTGTGCGACGGCGTCGCCAAAGCGCGGATCAATGGCGCTTAGCGCGGCCACTCCTTCGGCGATGCAATCGTGGCCCTTTATGATCCGTCCAACAGCCATCGTTTCACCCTTTCCAAATCATCAGTGACAGGACCCGGAACACCCTGCGGGCGCTGCAACATTAAAACCGGTAGGTTCATCTGTCGCGCAGCATCAAGTTTTGATCGGCTTGCCGTCCCGCCTGCGTTTTTAGTGACCAGAACTGTAACCCCCAACTGGGTGAACAGATCCACTTCTTGTTCAATGGAGAAAGGCGGACGTCCCACTTGGAAATGCCCATTGGGAAACGGGAATGGCCCGCTGGGCGGATCGATTTGCCGACAAATCAGCCGGGCGTGGCTTATGGGGGCAAACCGGTCCAATGTTTGGCGTCCTGTGGCCAAAAATACCGTGTCTTGTTCCGCGACATGCTGTGCGGCGTCTTCTTCTTTGGCGATGGATATCCAATGATCTTGCGCGCCAGCGCGCCAGGTTGGGCGTTCATATCGCAAATAGCGCCAGCCATTTTGGGCCGCGATCTGGGCTGTGCGTTGGCTGATGGCGGCTGCGAATGGATGGGTCATATCCAAAATGCGCGTGATGCCTTGATCTTTGACAAAGGACACAAATTCAGCCCCGCCGCCGAAACCGCCCACGCGCACAGGTACTGCCAGTTCCTTGGGGTCGCGTGTGGCACCCGCAAGGCTGGCAAGGGTTGGAATGCCATGATCCGCGCAAAACCCACACATGCGCCGCCCCTCGCCGCTGCCTGCCAACAACAACACCGTCATGCTGTGGCCAACACGGTGCCTTGGCGGTCAATCACCACCACATCCACGGCAACCGGTGCCCCTTTCAAAACGGCCAAAGCTGTTTCTTTTGCCCCTTCAGCGGCCCACTGGGCCAAAGGCGGACCAACGATCTGATGGGCTTGCAACGCTGTGTTGGCAGATGCCAAATCCGGCGCATTGAATCGCTTTGCCAAATCTTCAAAATCCACTTGGCTGCGGGACGAATGTAAATCTGTCGCGCCCTGGGCGAATTTGGTCATCTTGCCAATGCCCCCCCCCAAGGTGACGCGGTCCACCGGGTTTTTGGCCAAGTATTTCAAAAGCCCGCCTGCGAAATCGCCCATATCCAGCATCGCGTGATCCGGCAAAGCGAACTTGCCTTGAACCACTTTTTCACTGGTGGCCCCAGTGCATCCAGCGACGTGGCGCAAACCATCCGCGCGGGCCACATCGATTCCGCGGTGGATGGATGCGATCCATGCCGCACAAGAAAACGGGCGCACCACACCGGTGGTGCCCAAAATCGAAAGCCCACCTTCGATCCCCAGTCGGGGGTTCCAGGTTTTTTGGGCCAACTCCCGACCGCCAGGCACGCTGATGGTGATCTGGACAAAGGGTCGCTTGCCAAACTTTTCAGCCGTCTCTTCCACGACTTGGGTCATCATTTGACGCGGCACGGGATTGATGGCCGCCTGCCCCACATCGATGGGCAACCCTGGTTTGGTTACGGTGCCCACGCCTTCACCCGCCAAAAATTGCAGGGTGTCAGCGCCTTCAACACGCGCGATAATCAAGGCCCCATGAGTCACGTCGGGATCATCGCCTGCATCTTTGGTGATGCCGACTTCAGTCCAGCCGGTCCCTTGCGCATGGTGGGCCAGCGGAAACACAGGCGTTTCGCCGCGCGGCAATGTAATTTGAACAGATGGTGGAAATTCGCCGGACCAAAGCGCCATCAAGGCCGCCTTCACTGCCGCCGTGGCACAGGCCCCCGTGGTCCAGCCTTTGCGCAAGGCCCCTGTTGGTTTGCGGTTTGCGCTTTCCATATGGGTCAGTATACCCATGGCGTGCGTGCCGCCAATGCCAAACACGGCGTCGCGCATGTTCAATCCGCCACTGGCCTCAAAGGCGTAAACCGACACCATGAATATGCCCCCTCTTTCCAACGGCGACTGGCCGGAACTGCAACCCGGATGGGTTTGGCTGTGTGGTGCTGGCCCTGGGGATGCGGGGCTTCTAACACTGCACGGATTGAACGCCCTGCAACAGGCCGACGTTATTGTGTACGACGCGTTGGTGGGCGACGGCATTTTGCAATGGGCGCCCCAAGCAGAACATATTTATGCTGGCAAACGCGGGGGCAAAGCGTCGTCCAAGCAACGCGATATTTCACTGACTTTGGTGGAATTGGCGCTGGAAGGGCGCAAGGTTGTGCGCCTAAAGGGTGGCGATCCGTTTGTCTTTGGCCGCGGCGGTGAAGAGGCCCAAACACTGGTGCAACACGGCATCCCCATTCGCATTGTGCCGGGGATTTCTGCCGGTATCGGGGGGCTGGCCTATGCCGGGATCCCGGTCACGCACCGGGACGTCAATCAATGCGTCACGTTCTTAACCGGCCACGACAAAGCAGGCGATGCACCCACATCATTGGATTGGGAAGCCATTGCCAAAGGCAGCCAGGTCATTGTGGTTTACATGGGCATGAAACACATTGACCGCATCGCTGATCAACTGATCGCAGGCGGGCGGCCCAAAGATGATCCCGTGGCCTTTGTCACATCGGCCACGACGGGGAATCAAACTGTTTTGGAAAGCACATTGCAAAACGCCGCCGCTGATGCCGCCGCCAGTGGATTGGAACCGCCCAGCATCGTGTGCATCGGGCGTGCGGTGGAATTGCGCAAAGTATTGGACTGGCAATCCATGATCGTGGGCATTCAACCACGCGATTTGGATCCACTGGGGCGCGGCCGCCCCGCAGAATCAGCATGACCCGCATTCTGTTGGCTGCCCCGCATTCTGGTGCGGGCAAAACAACAGTCACCTTGGGCATTTTGCGCGCGCTGGCCCGGCGCGGGATCGCCGTTCAACCGGCGAAGTCTGGCCCAGATTACATTGATCCTGGGTTTCACACCGTTGCAGCGGGACGCCCAAGTTTCAATCTTGACGCCTGGGCCATGTCCCCCGCCAGGTTGCAAAATCTGGCCGCTGGCCACAGCCACCTTGTGGTGGAAGGCGCCATGGGGCTGTTTGATGGGGCCGGGCTGCAGGGCGATGGCAGTGCCGCGCAATTGGCTGACCACTTGGATTGCTCATATGTTTTGGTGGTTGATTGCGCGAAAATGGCCCATTCCGTGAAGGCCATTGTGTACGGCGTATTGGCAACGGCACAACACCTGCGCTGTGCGGGTCTTATTCTGAACCGCGTTGGATCGGACAAGCATCTGGCCATGTTGCGCGCGGCCTTGGCAGACAGTGCGGTCCCCATTTTGGGCCACATCCCACGCGACGAAAAGCTGACCCTGCCAGAACGGCACCTGGGCTTGGTTTTGGCTGGTGAAATATCAAATTTAGACAGCTGGTTGGAATACGTAGCTAACGCAATAGATGAACATGTTGATCTGACCCCATTCTTGACAGCCAGCGAAGCCAAAGGGTATTCGGGTCCCCCATCTTCACCGCCAGGCCAAAGAATTGCCGTGGCCCAAGACGCCGCCTTTGCCTTTGCGTATCCGCATATGTTGTCTGATTGGCGCAAGGCCGGGGCGGAAATTGCTTTCTTTTCACCGCTGGCGGATGACGCTGTGCCCGATTGTGATTTTGCCTTTTTGCCGGGTGGGTATCCGGAGTTGCATGCGGGTGTTTTGGCCACTGCCAGCAGGTTTCTTTCCACGCTGAAAACCCATGCCAAAACCGGCAGGGTTTATGGGGAATGCGGCGGGTACATGACATTGGGCCAAGGGTTGGTGGACGCATCTGGCGTGCGGCATCAAATGGCGGGTATGCTGAATTTAGAAACAAGTTTCGAAATGCGCAAATTGCACCTGGGATATCGTGATCTGACACCGCTGGGGGATCATTTCAGCGCGCCGCTTAAGGCGCACGAATTTCATTATGCCACCACCACCAAGGCCCAAGGCAGCCCATTGTTCGCCGCCACAGATGCCGATGGCAACAAAATGCCCGATATGGGGTTGCAGCAGGGCAATGTTTCCGGTTCTTTTACCCATGTAATTGATTGGGTCTGAAAAGGCCCCTGCCCCTTACTGGAAATTGCCATGACCCAAAGCGTTGATGCGGACCGCGCGACCAAGCGCAATGTTGCTGTTTTGGTGGCGTGCCAAGCCATACTTGGGGCGCAGATGCCCATGTTGTTTGTGGTGGGCACCTGGGCTGGCAAAATCGTGTCACCCATCGCTTGCTTGGCCACGTTGCCCATTTCCCTGATCGTGTTTGGGTCCATGACCACCGCACCATGGTTGTCACCTTTCATGCAGCGCCACGGCCGCAAAGCGGGGTTCATTCTTGGGGCAAGTGCTGGCGCTGTGGGGGCCGCCATTAGTGCTTATGGGCTGTATATGGGCAGTTTCGCACTGCTGCTGTTTGGCAGCTACATCACCGGCATTTACATGTCCGCGCAAGGTTTTTACCGATTTGCCGCCGCAGACGGCGCCAGTGACAGCTTTCGCCCCAAGGCGATTTCATATGTGATGGCAGGCGGGCTTCTGTCAGCCATCTTGGGCCCACAAATGAACAACGCTGTGGCGGGATGGTCCCCTGTTCCGTATATGGGCAGTTACATCGTTGTGGTGTTGTTGAACGTCTTTGGCATGGGTTTGTTTTTCCTGTTGCGGCTGCCCAAACAGGCAGCGGCCACCATCACAGACGCGCCCGTGCGCAGCCGCAAGGAACTGTTGAAAACCCCTGCGATTTTGGTGGCTATCATCTGCGGCATGGTGGCCTATGCGTTGATGAACCTGATCATGACCGCCACACCCCTGGCGGTTGTGGGATGTGGGTTCACCGATGCAAACGCCAACAATGTGGTTATGGCCCACGTGCTGGCCATGTTTGCCCCGTCGTTCTTTACGGGTCACTTAATCACGCGATTTGGCGTTCACAAAATCATGGGACTTGGCTTGGCCATTTTGGCCTGTGCCGGACTTGTGGCTTTGTCCGGGGTTGAATTGGGCAACTTCTTTGTGGCCTTGATCCTGCTGGGCTTGGGATGGAACTTCGGGTTCATCGGGGCCACAACATTGCTGACATCATCCCACAGCCCCCAAGAACGGGGCCGCGTTCAAGGCATGAATGACGCGATTGTTTTTGGCTGCGTCACAGTTGCGTCCCTGGCATCGGGTGGATTGTTGAACTGTTCGGGCGGCGATATTTTGTCAGGCTGGACCGCCGTCAACGTGGCAATGGCCCCATTTTTGTTGTTGGCAGGATCAGCCCTGTTGTGGCTGACCCTGCGCAACGCATCGGCTAAATCGACAACGCCATAAGCGCCGCTTGATCGAAGGCTGGGGTGACGTTCACGTCGAACGTGCCACCTGGGCCGTCAACAATTGCGACCCCCACGCCAGCCAAGGCATCGCGGATGGCATCGGCCGTGGCAAAATCCTTGGCCTTTTTCGCTGCGACACGCTGTTCTTGCAGGGCGGTGACACGGGCCATGGCATCATCATCCAAACCTTGGGATTGCCACCAGGTTTGATCTGCATCCAACAACCCCAAAAACTGCGCACTGGCCGCCAAAGCCGCCGCATCGCCGTTTTTGGCCAAAGCGTGCAAGGCTGTTAACGCACCAGGCGTGTTCAAATCATCGGCCACTGCTGACAGAACCGATGGGTCAATCTGCCCACCTGTGCTGCCTTGCGCCATTTTGTGCCATTTTTGCAGGGTGGCTTCCGCCTCGGCCCGTTTGGTTTCTGTCCAATCCATCGGCTTGGAATAATGCGTGGACAAAAACACAAAGCGGATCACCTCGCCCGGCACGCCTTGGTCCAACAAATCCCGCACGGTGAAGAAATTGCCCAAGGATTTGGACATCTTCTTGCCTTCCACCTGCAGCATTTCATTGTGCAACCAGACACTTGCGAACCCGTGCCCGCACGCACAGCTTTGGGCGATTTCGTTTTCATGGTGCGGGAATTGCAAATCCAAGCCACCGCCGTGAATGTCAAAACTTTCCCCCAACAATGCGTGGGACATGGCGGAACATTCGATGTGCCACCCAGGACGCCCCCGTCCCAAGGACACACCGTCAATGACAGGCCCGTCCCAACCGGGTTCATCGTCGCTGGACGGTTTCCACAAAACGAAATCCATGGGGTTTTCTTTGAAGGGCGCAACTTCCACCCGCGCCCCGGCGATCATATCATCGATCGATCGCCCAGACAGGCGACCGTAGGTTTCGTAGGCAGACACCCGAAACAACGCATGGCCTTCAGCACCATAAGCAAAACCTTTGGCGGCCAATTCTTCGATCATCTCCACCATTTGGCCGATGTATTCCGTGGCCCGCGGTTCCACATTGGGGGACAAATTCCCCAAGGCCGCCATATCAGCGTGATACCAAGCAATGGTTTCGTTGGCCCGTTCATGGATCAAGTCTTCCAAAGAACCAGCAGCCCCGTCAGCTTTGCGCTGACGTGCCGTTTCATTGATGCGGTCATCCACGTCTGTGAAATTGCGCGCATAAGTGACGTGATCCGCGCCGTAAGCCAAATGCAACAGGCGAAACAAGACATCGAACATGACAACGGGCCGGGCGTTGCCCAGATGCGCGCGATCATAAACCGTTGGGCCACACAGATACATCCGCACGTTGTTGGTGTCCAAAGGCGCAAATGCTGCCTTTTTGCGGGAAAGTGTGTTGGTCAGTTTGATATCCACGGGATCGGCCTTCTTCTTCTCTTATAAGGGCGGTATCACCCCATGACACGCAGGCCAAGAAGGCGCTTGCAAAATCAGCCATGTCCAGGACAGTTGCCCCATGGAAATTTCAAATCGACTGCAAAATATCACGGGCGGCGGGTCCGACGGGTGGGACGTATTCTATCGCGCGCGGCGCATGGTGGCGGACGGCGTGCCCGTGATCGAGTTAACCATCGGGGAACATGATATTCGAACGCATCCGAAGATTTTGGAGGCAATGCACCAATCCGCGATTTCGGGCCACACCGGATATGCCATGGTGCCCGGAACCGACAGTTTGCGCGACAGCGTTGCAGCCCGCATTGCCGCCAGAACCGGCGTGCCCACCAGCCGTGACAACATTGTAATCACACCGGGCGGGCAATCTGCCCTTTTCGCAAGCCACTTGGCGGCTTTGAACCCTGGCGAAACAGCCCTTTATTGTGACCCCTATTACGCCACATATCCCGGCACATTGCGCGGCGTTGGCGCTGTGCCCAGGGCCATTGCCTGCCATCCAGAAAACAACTTTGAACCTGCCTTGGATGATTTGCGGGCCGCTGCAAAAGGCGCATCATCGCTGCTAGTGAACACGCCCAATAATCCCACTGGCGTGGTGTACAGTGCCCAAACCATGGACACCATCGCAACCGTGGCCAAGGACGCCGATCTTTGGGTGATTTCTGACGAGGTGTACGACACCCAAATTTGGGACCGCACCCACATCAGCACCCGCGCCCTGCCCGGCATGG
>JAHDCP010000065.1 GCA_020629775.1 Planktomarina sp. | reverse complement strand
GCAACGGCGGCGACCCGATGTATTCCAACAGCCAGAAAATCTGGGGCTATGAAACACCTGACGGTTCGTTCGCGCAGTTCACTGCCGTGCAACAACAGCAAATCATGCCGCGTCCACAGCACCTGACGTGGGAAGAAAGTGCCTGTTACACGCTGACGCTGGCCACCGCATACCGCATGTTGTTCGGCCACGCGCCGCACGATTTGAAACCGGGCCAAACTGTTTTGGTTTGGGGGGCGTCCGGCGGACTGGGGTCTTATGCGATCCAACTGGCCAAAGTGGCGGGTGCCCACGCCATCGGCGTAATTTCTGATGAAAGCAAGCGGGACTTCGTGATGGGTCTGGGCGCCAAAGGTGTTTTGAACCGCCGCGACTTTGATTGCTGGGGGCAGCTGCCCAAAGTGGGCACCGACGAATACACCACGTGGTTCAAAGCCGCCCGTAAATTCGGCGCCGCCATCTGGGACATCACCGGCAAAGGCAACAACGTGGACATGGTGTTCGAACACCCAGGTGAAAGCACGTTCCCGGTATCGTCTTTCGTATGTAAAAAGGGTGGCATGGTGGTGATTTGTGCCGGAACCACCGGCTACAACCTGACGTTCGACGTGCGCTATGTCTGGATGCACCAGAAACGTTTGCAAGGCAGCCACTTCGCGCACCTAAAGCAAGCGGCTTCTGCCAATGCGTTGATGTGTGAAGGTCGTTTGGACCCGTGCATGTCCGAGTGTTTTGAATGGGCGGACCTGCCGGCGGCCCACATGAAGATGCTGCGCAATGAACATAAGCCGGGCAACATGTCCGTTCTGGTTCAAGCCCCGCGCACCGGATTGCGCACTGTGGAAGAAACTTTGGAAGCTTCCAAATAAGCAATCGCATCTGCGATTCGATGGCGCCCGGGTGTTGGTTAAAACAGCCGGGCGCAATTATTTCAGCGCCCTAGAAAAGACCACTCTCCCTATTTTGGGGGAGGTGAATCCCGTGAATTTCGTCAAAATTTACATGTGTTTAAGATAAGTTAATCGTTCGTTAACTTTCTTTTGCGTGAGGTGGTCCCGTGTCGAAAAGCTGGATTTTGGATGTGTTGACCGACCTGCGCGCCTTTGCTGCCAAAAACGAACTGCCCATCATTGCCGCCGAACTTGATGAATTGGTGGTGGTGGCCATGGCTGAAATCGCGTCCCATCCTTCGTCCGGCACAGACGTGGCAAGGGACAAAGCCTATGGCAAAGCAGCTGGAAACATTTCTGGAGCGCCTGGATCAGGCCAATAATCAAGCAGATCTTCAAGCCAGCGCAGAAGACTTGCGCACCATTTTGAAGGTTGATCACGTGGTGTATCATTGGGTGTCCACCACCGGGGAACAATACGGCTGTGGGACATACGCCCCCGATTGGGTGCAACGCTACATCGAAAAAGACTATATTCGAACTGATCCCGTGGTGCTGGGGTGTTACCAGCGATTTCACCCGGTGGATTGGAAGCGCCTGGATTGGTCCACCAAAAGCGCCCGCGACTTCAGGCGTGAAGCGATCGAATACGGTGTGGGCAACCAGGGGTTTTCCATTCCGATCCGTGGCCCCAAGGGCCAGTTCGCGTTGTTCACTGTCAGCCACAATTGTGAAGATGCGGTTTGGGCCAAATTTGCAGAAGACCACCACCGTGATTTGATCCTTATCGCCCATGGGTTCAACCAAAAGGCCCTGGAATTTGAAGGTGCCGCGCAAAGCGGCCCAAAACAATCCCTCAGCCCGCGCGAAACCGATGCCATGACCCTGCTGGCCGTGGGATACAGCCGGGCGCAGGTGGCACAATCCTTGGCGATATCTGAACACACCTTGCGCGTTTACATCGAAAGTGCCCGGTTCAAATTGGGGGCCATGAACACCACCCACGCCGTGGCCCGCGCCATGAGCCAGGGCCACATCGTTGTTTGATTAACGCTTTGTTTACGCGCCCACCGAACGGTGCCCCCACATCGGGTTAACCATTCGTTTGCCATTGTGTCCCCACGATCAGAGGGGATCACACTATGCTTCATTTCATTTACGCGTGCGATTTGCATTATTATCCGCTGTTGCAATCCACCATGTTCCAAGACCGCGCCCGCCAATTCAAAGACCGCTTGGGTTGGAATGTGGATGTTGACGCAAAGGGCTGGGAACGGGATCAATACGATGATCTGAACCCGCTTTATGTGATCTTGTCTTCTGACGGGCGGCACGCCGGTTCCATGCGGTTGCTGCCCACCACGGGCCCCACCATGGTGAATGATTATTTCCACAGGCTTTTGCCCGACGGGCCGTTGCACAGCGCCCATATCTGGGAATGCACGCGCTTTTGTTTGGCCCCGGGCCAAGGCACGGCAGCCGCGTCTGCGTTGCAACTGGCGGGCGGTTACTTGATGAAACGGTTTGGCGTTGATCATCTGGTGGGGGTTTTTGATAAATTGATGACCCGCATTTATCGGGGCATCGGTGCCAGCCCACAGATTTTGGGCAATTCAGAAGGCATTTGCGCCGGGTTATGGGGCTTTGACGCATCCCAGTTTGAAGAGTTGTCGGTACGGTCCGGCATCACAGAGGCAGACGTGAAGCGATGGTTTTCCGCCAGCCTGGCAGCAATGGGCAAAGGGAATGCAGCAAGGCCCTAGCCCCGGTGGA
Source organism: Planktomarina sp. (assembly GCA_020629775.1). Classification (GTDB taxonomy): domain Bacteria; phylum Pseudomonadota; class Alphaproteobacteria; order Rhodobacterales; family Rhodobacteraceae; genus Planktomarina. Next base: position 12,153 of record JAHDCP010000065.1, on the reverse strand, counting down.
AATGACAGTTTAGGGATGAGGCATGACCCTTCCCACCCTGTCCTTATCAGACGATCAAGCCGCCGCCTATGACGCCATAACCGGTGTGCTTCAGCAGGTGGGGATAAACCTGTCCGACGATATGCTGACCCCCCCGCAAAGCGACACGTCCCAGGTGTTGGCGGTGGTGGGCAAAGCCGGGTCCGGCAAAACACTGCTGTTGGCAGAATTGTACAAAGCGCTGGAAGCGGCGGGGCTGAAAATTATTTCGGGGGACTTTGAAGGGCGGCGCAAAAAGGACGCGCGCACCTTATCCATTTTGGCCCCCACCAACAAAGCCGCCAGCGTTTTGCGCAACCGCGGCGTGCCCGCCACCACGATCCACCGTATCTTATACACCCCGATGTATGACCCGGATTACGAACGCATCGCGGAATGGTTGATGGGCCAAGGTGACAGGCCAGAAGTGGAAGGCGTGACCGACGCGGCATTGGATCGCGCCATGGCGTTTTATCAAACCAACGCATCGATCCCTGGCGCCCTGGCATCGGCCGGATTGCGCGGATCTGATTTCATCACCGGGTGGAAACGCCGCGAAGACCCGTTGGATATTGGGTTCATCGACGAAAGTTCCATGCTGGATGAAAAGCAGTTCCAAGACTTGAAGGAAATCTTCCCAACCCTGGTGCTGTTTGGGGATCCCGCGCAGTTGGCCCCGGTGAACCAATCGGGCGGCATGGTGTTTGATACCTTGCCCGAAGGGCGGCGCTTGGTGTTGAACCGGGTCCACCGCCAAACCCAAGACAACCCGATTTTGGATTTGGCCCACGCTTTGGCGGACCCCCAGCTGCAGTTCCACGATTTCGAAAACATGGTGCGCGATAAGGCGCACCAAGATGACCGCGTGGTGATGGCCCAGCGGGTAGAAGCGGATTTGATGGCCCGTAGTCCCGTTCTGGTGTGGCGCAACGCCACGCGCGTGCGGTTGATCCAGGCGTTCCGGTCCGCCTTTGATGCCCCCGAAGAAGAATTGTTGGAAGGCGAACCCCTGATCTGTGACGGCATTGAATTGCCCGCCAAACACCGCAAACGCCGCTTGGATTTGGAAGCGCGGGGCCTGATCAAAGGGGCGCAAGTTATTTACTTGGGGCCGGGCAAACGGCCTGGCTTTTCACGGTTGCACGTTATGGGCGCGGCTGAACCGCAGTTTGGGGCCGCCAGCATTGTGAAGATCGAAAAACCTGATGAAGAAGACCCTTTCATTCCGTTTGCGGCCCGCATGGGGGCCACGTTTTTGCACGGGTCGGCGGTGACCATCCACAAAGCCCAAGGATCACAGTGGGACACGGTCCAGGTGTTCGCGCCTGATATTTACGTGGCCGCAAAGATGAACCGGACAGAGGCAGGCACCGCCCTTTGGAAACGCCTGGCCTATGTGGCGATAACCCGCGCGGAAAACCGGTTGATGTGGGTGGTGCGCAACCGATTGGCCAAGCCATCTGGCCCGTTGCGCGTGGATGATTTGCGCACAGCCCCCGCCGAACTGAAGTTGGAAATCCAGTCAGACGAAGATTAGACTTGGCGCGTCGTGCCCTGTGGCCAATACTGGCGGAACGATGTTGATTGAAAAACGCCATAAGATTTTCCAAATTGGATTTAACAAATGTGGGACCCGGTCCCTGGCGCATTTGTTTCGCCAACATGGCTACCGCGTGGCCCATTGGGAACGCGGTGATCTGGGGTTTGCCCTGCGTCATGATATCGAAGCGGGGCGAAAACCCCTGGGATCGTGGACTGATTTTGACGCGTTTTTTGATATGGAAGCCGTGACCCACGACACGATGATCGAAGGTCGCAAATGGTTTGAACCGCTGCACCGGGCGTATCCGGACGCCGTGTTCATCATGAACCACCGCGACTTTGATGATTGGGCCGACAGCCGTTTTCACCATGATGATGGGCAATATATTCAGGCATTCAAACACCACTTTCATCTGCAGTCAGACGAAGAATTGCGCGATCTTTGGGCCCATGATTGGGGCGCGCATATGCGGGATGTGCATCACTATTTCAGCGATCAACCCCAGGCGCGGTTTGTGTCGTTCCACATCGACACCCCTGATTTTGAGGCGTTGCAGCGCGCGTGTGGTCACCCGATTGATCGCGCGCATTGGACAAGCATAGGGAAGACAAAGCCATGAAAACCGTTCTGATCACTGGGGCCTCGCAGGGGATTGGGGCTGAAACGGCCCGCCACTTCTGGGATGCGGGTTGGCATGTTGGCTTGCTGGCCCGCAGCGCAGACAAATTGCACGATCTGGCCCAAGGGCAGGCCGCAACGGTTCTGCCCGCAGATGTCACCGACGAGGCCGCGGTGGACGGGGCGGTGGCACAGTTGGTGGCGGACACGGGCCGATTGGACGTGTTGTTCAACAATGCGGGCATGTTCGGCCCCCAAGACACCATCGACCAGATTGAATATGCGGATTGGAAACAGGTGATGGACGTGAATGTGCACGGCATGTTTTTGGCCGCGCGCGCGGCGTTTCGCCAAATGCGGGCCCAATCCCCGCAAGGGGGCCGGATCATCAACAACGGATCCATCAGCGCCCATGCCCCACGCGAAGGATCCGTGGCATACACCACCACGAAACACGCGATCACGGGGCTGACGAAAACACTTTCCTTGGATGGCCGGGACTTTGACATCGCCTGCGGTCAGATCGATATCGGCAATGCCCGCACGGACTTGGTGCTGGGACTGGAAGAACGCCGTAAAGCGGACGGTTTGCCCCCGCTGCCCGCGATGGATGTGGAACAAGCGGCCAATGCTGTGCTGCATATGGCCCAACTTCCAGCCGAGGCGAACGTGCAATTTATGACCGTGATGGCAACGAAAATGCCGTTTGTGGGGCGGGGTTAACTGAGCCGCCCTTCAATCGCTTCCCACATCAGCGCTGCCGCATTGGTTCCGTCAAACCGCTCAAGCTCTTGAATGCCCGTCGGGGATGTCACGTTGATCTCGGTCAGGTAATCGCCAATCACGTCGATCCCCACGAAAATTTGCCCCTTTTCGTGCAACAGTGGCCCGATGGCGGCGCAGATTTCCAGGTCGCGATCTGTCAGCCCAACTTTCTCTGGTCGTCCGCCCACGTGCATGTTGGACCGTGTTTCGCCAGCGGCGGGAACGCGGTTGATGGCGCCGACGGGTTCGCCATCGATCAAGATCACACGTTTGTCCCCATTGCTGACGTCGGGCAGGAATTTCTGAATGATCAGGGGTTCGCGGTTAATGCCCGTGAACAATTCGTGCAGGGAATTAAGGTTGCGGTCATCGGGTGTCAGCCGGAACACACCCGCGCCGCCGTTGCCGTACAAGGGTTTTACAATGACATCCCCGTGGCGTTCGCGGAATGTTTTAAGGGTTTCCAAATCCCGCGCGATCATGGTGGGGGGGATCAGGTCAGGGAACTGCAACATCAACAGTTTTTCGGGATAGTTGCGAACCCAAAACGGGTCATTCACCACAAGTGTTTCACCCTTCAGCAGGTCCAAAAGATGGGTCGTCGTGATATATCCCATGTCAAAGGGCGGGTCTTGGCGCAGCCAGATCACATCCATGGTGGACAGATCGATGGTTTCCAAAGGCCCCAAATCAACGTGGTTGCCCACCTCGCGGCGCAACACCATGGTTTGGGCTTTTGCCACCAGCCGACCTTCGTCGAAGGCCAGCATGTCAGGGGTGTAATACCACAGCGCATGGCCGCGTTCTTGGGCTTCTAAGGCAATCCGAAAAGACGAATCGCCGTTGATATCCACCGATTCCATCGGGTCCATCTGAAACGCAACGTTAAGGGCCATGATCCATCCTTTCGGGGGTTGTTCCGATTAGATGGCAGTCACGGCACGCCATGGCAAGGTCAGGCGGCGATTGCATTTTCCAGAATGTGGATTTGGCCGTGCCCGTCACAGGTGGCCACGTTGAATTGCATGTCCGTGTCCATGGACCGATCTGTGGCCGCCAAGAAGGCGCAAGCCGCATTCAATAAGCGCTGTTGTTGGCGGGCAGACAGGGATTGCACGGCCCTGGCGTGGGTTTTGCTGCGCTTTACTTCGGTGAAAATCAGCTGGTGGCCTTTCAGATGCACCAAATCCAATTCCCCGTTGGGGTTTTTCCACCGCCGGGCCACCAATTCCATGTCCTGGCGGTGATACAATGCTTCCACTTGGTCTTCTGCTGCCAAACCGGCAGCGTGGTTCACGGCACCCTGGTGTTTGTGACTAATCTGAATTTTCTGCATCCTGTTTGGCCACTTCCAATGCGCGCTGATACACTTGCCGTTTCGGCAGGTTAAACGCACCTGCCACAGTTTCAGAAGCATCTTTCACGCGCATGGTTAACAATGCGTTGCGCAGGGCCGTGTCGATGTCAGTTTCTTGCGCGCCTTCGTCCAAAACGGGGGCAATCACCAGCACAACTTCGCCTTTTGGCGTCTTTTCCCGGCATCTTGCCGCCAAATCGGCCACGCTTACGGTTGCGATTTCTTCAAACCGTTTGGTCAACTCACGGCACATGGCCACCGGGTGGTCAGGTCCCGTTAAGCTGGCAATGGCGTCACACAGATCCGCCAGGCGGTTGGGGGCTTCGTACAAAACCAAGGTGGTTTTGCTGGCCAACAAATCCTGCAACGCGGCCAAACGGGCGGTGTTTTGGGGCGGCAAAAAGCCCGCGAACAAAAATTTATCAGTGGGGTGGCCTGCCAAAGTCAGGGCTGTCACCACAGCGCTGACCCCGGGTGCCGTGCTGACAGGGATACCCAATTCATGGGCTTGCTGGACCAGTTTAAACCCTGGGTCTGCAATCAAAGGCGTTCCTGCCTCGGACGCGTAAGCCACGGCTCGGGTTTTTGCCAATTCCAGAACTTTCTCGCGGTCTTTGGGGGATGAGTGGTCGTGATACGCCAGGATTCTGCGCCCATCCAACGGCAACCCGTGAATGTCCATCAACTTGCGCAGCGTTCGGGTGTCTTCGGACACCAACACGCCAGCAGACAACAAGACATCCATGGCCCGCAATGTGATGTCGCGCGCATTTCCGATTGGGGTCGCCACCAGATACAATCCAGGGTCCAGGGGAATTGATTTCGGATTCAAGCCTAGCCCCTTCGGAAGCAATAGAATAAAGATTCGCGCAGTTAGTCCACGCGGACTGTGGGAGGTTTCTATGATCGCATCTGTTTTTTCAAGTTTTGCCCGTAAGGCACGTATGGGGGCCTTGGCCTTGGGCACATTTGCCCTGGCTGCCTGTGACCCATCTGCCATTACGAATATTGCCCCTGGCCTGACGGGGGGCGGCAAAGTTCAAGTGGCCCTGTTGTTGCCCAAAGGGAATGCACAGACCGCTGGTTTGTCGGGTGCGGCAGAAAATGCAGTGCGTTTGGCCATCGCGGGTCTTGGCGAAAACGCCCAAGTTGATTTGCGTGTATATGACACCAAAGGTGAAGCGTCCGTGGCGGCCACGGCGGCAGGCACAGCCATCGCCGAAGGGGCCGACGTGATCTTGGGGCCATTGTTTGCGGAAAACGCCGTGGCCGTGGGCAACGTGGCGGGCCCGGCTGGTATCAGCGTTTTGTCCTTGTCCAACAATGTGGATGTGGCTGGGGGCAACGTGTTTGTTCTTGGCAGCACGTTCCGCAATTCCGCGGACCGCTTGGTCAGCTATGCGTTTTCGCAAGGCAAGAAGCGGGCCTTGATTGTGCACGCCAAAAACATCGCTGGCGATGCGGGCCAACGCGCCTTGATGGGGGCCATGTCGGGTATTGGCGTGAACCCTGTGGGTGTCACCGGCTATGAATTCACGCCAGAGGGCATTCAAGCCGCCTCAAACACCATCGCAGCCCAAGCCAAAGCGGTGGGCGCCGATGTGATTTTGCTGACCGCTGATTTCGGCAGTGGTGATTTGCAATTCTTGGCGCAGTCTTTGCCAGAAGCCGGTTTGGACCCTTCTGTGACCCAATACGCGGGGATCACCCGTTGGGATGCAGAACCGCAGTCGCGCCAGTTGCCTGGTATTCAAGGTGGGTGGTTCGTTTTGCCGGATCCCCAGCGCATGGCGGGTTTTGACTCCCGGTACCAAGCGCAATTTGGCGCACGGCCCCACCCATTGGCTGCCATTGCCTTTGATGGCATGGCTGCGATCGGCGCGGTTGCCGCCAACGGCAAGTCTTTTGCCCCAGCTGATTTTTCCGGCAAAGCAGGCTTTCAAGGCGCGGGCGGTATCTTCCGGTTGCTGCCCAGTGGCACCAACCAGCGCAGCTTGGCCGTGGCCACAATCCGTGGCAGCGAAGTGATCTTGATCAGCCCGGCACCAGAGCGTTTCCGTGGCGCTGGTTTCTGATCCAACTTCCATAAATTATCCAGATGCGCCGGACAGTCTTATCTGTTCGGCGCAGACTGTTTTTGATGGCCCGTCTGTGGATGCGGCCTTGGCGGCGATTGATTTAACCCACCAAGACCCCACCGTGGCCCGTGGTTTGGTGGTGGGCATTCTGGCGGATGCGTTGACCCATGGGCGCAGTGCCATTGCCAACAGTTTTGCCGAAAACCCCCATCACTCAAGACCCACCACCACGGCCTATGCCTATCTTACGGACTGCATCTTAACGGCTGCGTTTCGCACAGTGGTCACCCACCTGGTGGACGCGCCAAAAGCCGCCGAAGATGCGCAGTTGGCCATCGTGGCAGTTGGGGGTTACGGGCGCGGGGAAATGGCCCTGCATTCGGATGTGGATCTTCTGTTTTTGACCCCTGGAAAAACCAGTGATTGGGCGAAAACCGTTTTCGAAACTCTGCTGTATATTCTGTGGGATTTGCGCCTGAAAGTGGGCCATGCCACCCGCACGGTGGCGGAGTGCCTGTCGCTTGCCAAGCAAGATTACACCATCCGCACATCGCTGGTGGAAATGCGGTGTTTGCTGGGGGACGGGGCCGTTGCCACCCATTTGCAAGACCGTTTGCGTGCCGAATTGTTCACCGGCACAGAACGCGATTTCATCGAAGCCAAATTGGAAGAACGCGCCGACCGCCACAAAAAGCAAGGCGGCCAGCGGTATGTTGTGGAACCCAACGTCAAGGAAGCCAAAGGCGGCTTACGCGATTTGCAGTCGTTGTTTTGGATCGGCAAATACGTCAATGGCGTGGATGATGCCGTCGAATTGGTGGATTTGGAAGTGTTCACCAAAGACGAATTCGCCACCTTTGTCCGGGCTGAAGATTTCTTGTGGGCCGTGCGGTGCCATCTGCATTTGATCGCAGGGCGGGCCATGGACCAGCTGACCTTTGACATGCAGGTCGAAGTGGCCAGCCGCATGGGGTACAAATCCACCGAACACCGTCGCGCGGTGGAATATTTCATGCAAGATTATTTCCGCCACGCCACGGCGGTGGGGGAACTGACCCGCATCTTTTTGACCGCCATGGAAGCGGCACACCTGAAACCTGATCCGTTGTTGACCCGGGTGTTCAAACGCAGCCCCAAGGTGAAGCCTGATTTCAAGGTGGTGCACAACCGTTTGGCCGTGGCTGATCCTGCAACATTCTTGGATGACCCGCTGAACATTCTGCGCATCTTCACAGAAGGTCTGCGCACAGGGTTGTTGATCCACCCCGATGCCATGCGGTTGGTGTCGGCCAATCTGCACAAAATCGACTATAATATGCGCAAATCACCTGAAGCGGTGCGCATTTTCTGCGATCTGTTGTTGAAACGTGGAAACCCAGAACGGGCCCTGCGCCGGATGAACGAGTTGGGGGTCCTGGCGGCCTTTATTCCGGAGTTCGAACCCATCGTGGCCATGATGCAATTCAATATGTACCATTCGTACACCGTGGATGAACACACCATCCAAACGATCAGCCATCTGGCCAAGATCGAACGCGGCGAATTGGAAGAAGAACTGCCCGTGGCCAGCGGTATCCTGGAAGGCGGGGTGAACCGCAAAGTATTGTACATCGCATTGTTGTTGCACGACATCGGCAAAGGCCGTGACAAGGACCATTCCATCCTGGGGGCCAAAATCGCCCGTAAAGTGGCGCCGCGCCTGGGGCTGAATGCGGGCGAGGTGGACACCGTGGAATGGCTGGTGCGGTATCATTTGTTCATGTCGGACATGGCCCAAAAACGGGACATCGCAGACCCGCGCACCGTGGCTGATTTTGCCAAAGGCGTGAAGACAGTGGAACGCTTGAACCTGCTGACCGTTTTGACGGTGTGCGATATTTCCGGCGTGGGCCCAGGGGTGTGGAACAACTGGAAAGCGGTGCTGATCCGGTCGTTGTACCGCCAAACCAAATCCGCCTTGGAAGACGGGTTGGAAGCGTTGAACCGCGAAAACCGCGGCGCAGAGGCCAAGCGCAAGTTGCGCAGCTTGTTGGACGGGTGGACGGGCAAAGACGTGACCCGCGAAATTCAGCGCCATTACCCGCCCTATTGGCAGGGCTTGCATTTCACAGCCCACGAGGTGTTCGCCAAATTGCTGCGCGATTTGCCCGACGATGAAATTCGCATGGACTTGGTTCTGGACGAAGACCGCGATGCCACGCGGGCGTGTTTTGCCATGGCCGATCACCCAGGCATATTTGGGCGCATTACAGGGGCATTGGCCCTTATTGGGGCCAACGTCGTTGATGCCCGGACCTTCACCACCAAAGACGGCTATGTGACGGCTGCGTTCTGGATCCAAGATGCAGAAGGCCACCCCTTTGCGGCGGACCGTTTGCCGCGCTTGGAACAGATGATCAACAAGACCCTGAACGGGCAAGTTGTGGCCCGTGATGCGGTGCGCGACAAAGACAAAATCAACAAGCGCGAGGCCAAGTTCCGCGTGCCCACCACCATTACCTTTGACAATGATGGGTCGGATATCTTTACGATCATCGAGGTGGACACCCGGGATCGCCCGGGCCTGTTGTACGATCTGACGCGGGCTTTGGCGTCGTTGAACGTGAACATCTTCAGCGCGGTCATCGCCACCTATGGTGAACAAGCGGTGGATACCTTCTATGTCAAAGACATGTTCGGCCTGAAATACCGAAGCCCAGAAAAACAAAAATCCATGGAAAAGCATTTGCTTGCGGCCATTCAAACCGGGGCGGAAAGGGCGTTGTCATGAACCCAATCCGCCTGATGCGCGGCTTTTTCACTGTGGGCGGCTGGACCTTGATGTCGCGTGTCTTGGGCTTTGTGCGTGACGTCATGATTGCCGCCACCTTGGGCGCGGGCCCCGTGGCTGAAGCGTTTGTCTTGGCGTTTTCTTTGCCCAACTTGTTTCGTCGGTTTTTTGCCGAAGGCGCGTTCAACATGGCCTTTGTGCCGATGTTTTCGAAAAAGCTGGAACGCGGCGAAGACCCGTTGGGCTTTGCGCGCGATGCGTTTGCTATGCTGGCATTGGTGCTGTTGGTGTTTTGCATTTTGGCCACGATTTTCATGCCGTGGTTGGTGTGGGCCATGGCCAGTGGGTTCGTGGGGGACGCGCGGTTTGATCTGACAGTTCTTTTGGGGCGGATCGCGTTTCCGTATATTTTCTTCATCTCTTTGGCGGCGTTGCTGTCTGGTGTGTTGAACGCAGGCGGCCATTTCCGCGCGGCCGCGGCGGCCCCGGTTTTGTTGAACATCATCTTCATTGCGGCTTTGATTTTGGGGCAATCTGCCGGGTGGGACATGGGCCTTACCTTGGCGTGGGCGGTCCCCATTGCCGGGATTGCCCAACTGGCCCTGGTGTGGGTGGCGGCCCAACGCGCCGGGTTTCCCGTGGTGCCCAAGATGCCCCGCTGGACGCCAGAACTGCGCCGTTTGGCCATCATTGCCGGGCCTGCCGCCCTGGCAGGTGGGGTTGTGCAGATCAACTTGGTGATCGGTCGCCAAGTTGCCAGCTATTTCGAAGGGGCCAACGCCTGGCTGTATTACGCGGACCGATTGTATCAGTTGCCCTTGGGGGTCGTGGGCATTGCTGTTGGGATCGTGCTGTTGCCTGAACTGTCGCGGCGTTTGGGGGCCGGGGACACCGATGGTGGCCGTGATGCCATGAACCGTGCTGCCGAATTCGCCCTGACGCTGACGTTACCATGCGCTGTGGCCCTGGCCATTATTCCGAACGCCTTGGTGGCGGTCTTGTTTGAACGCGGCAGCTTTACAGCCGCTGATACGGCGGCCACAGCTTTGGCCACAGCCATTTACGGCTTGGGTCTGCCCGCCTTTGTTTTGCAGAAAGTTCTGCAGCCGCTGTTCTTTGCCCGCGAAGACACCAAATCCCCGTTCCGGTATGCCCTGGTGGCGCTGGTGATCAACGCCGTGCTGGCCATGGGTTTGGCGCCTGTGGTGGGGTACACGTCTGCCGCCATTGGGGCCACTGTGGCTGGCTGGGGCATGTTGATGTGTTTGTGGTGGGGCAGCCGCAAGTTTGGCGAAGCTGCCCGGTTTGATGACCAGTTGTTGCGGCGCATCCCGCGCATCGTTTTGGCCAGCCTGCTGATGGGCGTGGTGATTTGGGGTGTGGGTCTTGCGCTGGGCACGGCGTTGGGGACGGCGGGTGTGCGGTATTTGGCTTTGACGGGTTTGATCCTGGCGGGCATGGGCAGTTACGCTGTGATCGGCCAACTGGTGGGTGCGTTCAGTTTGGCTGAACTGCGCGGCGGCGTTCGCAAGTAAGTAAGCAAATCTGGAAATCCGGGAATGGGCTGTGCACACCCTGTACATCGCGCGCGCACCTTCCGGTGCACGCGATCATGGCAGTTTTGGTTAACGCACCCCTGACTTAGCGCTGACGCAAACGGCTGAGAAGCAAATCAACACCGCCTGGAACCCGGGCGGCAGCGATGGCAAAGCCCAAAATTGCGGCGGCCAGTTCTGCGATCCAGGTGTTGGCCGCACCAAAGAACAGAACGTAAATCCAGTTCAACACCAGCAAAACCCCCAACAGTTGGAACGCCCGCATCTGTTGGGACGCCATTCCACCCGCTTGGGTGTACATCACAAAACTGAACGCCCCCAGCATACCGAACGCCGCCGGGTATGCGCCAAACAGCGGGTAAGTCTCGCCGGAAAGAAGCGTGTAAATCAGCGCCCCAAAAGCGGCAGTGGCAAAGAAGGTGACCACAAAGGTAACTTCGCCCAATGCTTCGGCCACGAATTTGCCCAATGCCAAGGTCATGACCCCAGCAAACAGCGCGCCTAAGAAATTGATGTTGATAAAGCTGAAGGTCACGAACCGCCAAAACACATCCAGACCCCAAGATCCGTTTTGAATGGCCTGTTCGGTCACCTCAGGGAAATAGGCATATTGCTGTAACGCCAAGGCGCGGATGCCCTGTTGCCCCCACAGCCCGGCTTCCGCCCCGGCGAAAAAGCCTTCGGCGATGACCATGGGCAAAAAGACCAAAATGACAGTGGGTGGTAAATTGTTCACCACAGGACCGTTGGGATCATACATCAGTTGCGCCTTCCTTGACGTAGCATGGGGCCGTGGGTAAGCGATGCGAACCAATATTTCCAGACGGAACGGAGGCCGGACATGGCCAGTGAATTCACCAAACGCGTCTTTTCAGGCATTCAGCCATCGGGCGGCCTGACGCTGGGCAACTATCTTGGCGCGATGAAGCGCTTTGTGGACATGCAGAACGTGGGCGATTTTGAAACCGTGTATTGCATGGTGGATTTGCACGCCATCACCGTGTGGCAAGACCCTGCCGATCTGGCCCGCAACACCCGCGAATTATGCGCGGGCTTCATCGCCAGCGGGATCGATCCGGAAAAATCCATTCTGTTCAACCAATCCCAAGTGCCCGAACACGCGCAACTGGGTTGGGTGTTCAACTGCGTCGCGCGTATGGGCTGGATGCAGCGCATGACCCAGTGGAAAGACAAGGCGGGCAAGAATTCGCAGAACGCGTCGTTGGGGTTGTTCGGGTATCCGTCCCTGATGGCGGCTGACATTCTGATTTACCACGCCACACACGTGCCTGTGGGCGAAGATCAAAAGCAGCACCTGGAATTGACCCGCGACATCGCGATCAAGTTCAACAATGATTACGGCGTGGATTTCTTTCCGGTGACAGAACCCGTGATCGAAGGGGCCGCCACCCGGGTGATGAGCTTGCGCGACGGGTCCAAGAAAATGT
>JAHDCP010000064.1 GCA_020629775.1 Planktomarina sp. | reverse complement strand
GCGTGCAGCAAGGTTGCCACCATGGTGGTGGTGGTGGTTTTGCCGTGGGTGCCTGCGCAGGCGATGTTGGATTTCAGGCGCATCAATTCCGCCAGCATTTCCGCGCGGCGCACCACCGGTAATCCGCGGCGGCGGGCCTCGTCCAGTTCAGGATTGCCAGGTTTGATGGCAGATGAAATCACCACAACTTCTGCGGCTTCCAGGTTTTCAGCCCGCTGGCCTTCAAACACCAGCGCGCCCATGCGTTCCAACCGCTGTGTGATTTTGGAAGATTTCAGGTCAGACCCCTGCACCACATACCCCTGGTCCAACAGAACTTCAGCGATGCCCGACATGCCAATGCCGCCAATGCCGACAAAGTGGATCGGCCCGATATCACCGGGCAGTTTCGTTACTGGGCTCATGGAATTATTCTCCGGCTAGATCGCGCACCAATTGGGCCAGGTCGGCTGTGGCATCGGGGCGCGCGCATTGCAAGGCGTTGGCCGCCATTTTGGAGGCAATGTCTGGGTGCGTCAGGATGCCAGTTACCTCTGCCGCCACGGCATCGGGGGTAAAGTCCGCTTCGGGCAACAAGATCGCGGCCATCGCATCCACCAGGGCTTTGGCATTGGCGGTTTGTTCGTCGCGGATCGCGGCCGCCAATGGCACAAGAATGGACGGGCGGCCAATCACTGACACATCTGCCACGGTGGATGCCCCCGACCGGGTGATCACCAGTTGGCATTCGCTCATCCGTTGGGGGATGTCGTCGAAAAAGGTTTCGACCGTGGCTGGAATGCCCGCGACTTCATAGTGGGCCACCACCTGGTCCAGATCTTCAGCGCGGGCTTGGTGCGACACACGCAGATGCTGGCGCAATTCTTGTGGGACTTGGGCCAAGGCTGCGGGTACAACTTGGGACAAGATCGTGGCCCCTTGGCTGCCGCCCATCACCAAAATGGACATCGGATAATCGCCGGGGCCAATGTAATCTGCGCCGTGTTTGTCCAAAATGGCGGACCGCACAGGGTTGCCCACGGGCACGCCTTCCACGCCATCGGGCAGTTCGGTCGGCCAAGTGCCACAGGCCACGCGGTCAACACGTTTGGCGAACAATTGGTTCACCCGCCCCAAAACACCGTTTTGTTCATGGATCATGGATGGAATTTTCAAGCTGGTGGCGGCCAGCATGGCCGGGATGGCCGGATATCCGCCAAAGCCCACCACAGCCGAAGGGCGATCTGCCTTCATGGCGCGGCGTGCGGCCATCCAGCCCTTCATAATCTGAAACGGAACCTTGAGTTTGTTAACCAACCCACCCCGCGCAAAGGTAGACGACGCCACCACTTCGATTTGCACCGCTTCGGGGAACCCGCCCGTGTACCGCCCGCCTCGTTCATCGGTGGACAGTTTCACCCGCCAGCCTTGGGCCAGCATATATTCTGCCAAGGCCTGGGCTGGGAACATATGCCCCCCTGTGCCGCCTGCGGCCAAAACCAAAAGGGGGGCTGTCATCGGAATGTCCTTTCCGCGTGGTCCACCAAACGGCGCTGATTGCGCGTGCGTGAAAATGCCAAAATCATGCCCACGGCCAAGCCACCGGCGATCAACGAAGATCCGCCATAGCTGACAAAGGGCAAAGTCATGCCCTTGGCGGGCAGCAGGCGCACCGCCACACCCATGTTGATCATGGCCTGGGCAGCAAACACCGCAATCAGCCCGGTACAGGCCAAGCGCGTGAACAAATCCCGTTCCACCGTCAGCCGGAACAACGTGCGCAACACGATGGCCGCATACAGACCCAAGATCAGCAGCACCATCACCACGCCATATTCTTCGGCGGCCACAGCGATGATGAAATCTGTGTGGGCATCAGGCAGGGACATTTTCACCGTGCCATTGCCCACACCCACCCCGAACATACCCCCTTCACGGATGGCATTGGCCGCATAGCCAAGCTGCGTGGTGGGGTCCACATCGGTGGACAAAAACCCATCAATCCGGCGGGCAAAGTGTTCAGAACTGTTGTACGCCACGGTGCCTGCCAAAATGGTGGCGGCCAACATGGCCAAGATCAGCATCAGCGGTGCGCCTGCGGCGAAATACATGACGCCCCACCCAAACAGCACCAAGCAGGCTTGGCCGAAGTCAGGCTGCAGCGCCAACAAGGCGGCAATGAACACCGCCAACAAGAACGAGATCACCCGGCCCGGGGGCGCTTTGGGGTCTTGAATGGTGGCCAACATCCAAGCGGCGAACACCACAAAAACGGGCTTCAAAAATTCAGACGGCTGCACGGCGGCAAAGCCCAGGGAATACCACCGCGTGGCGCCCTTGCCAAAATCCGTACCGAACATGGGCAGCAACATCACAGCAGCCAACGCCGCCACAAACCCAATGGTGGCCCATCGGCGCACCGTGCGCGGGTCCATCATGGAGACAAAAACCATGGTGAAAATCGCCGCCCCGCCAAAAATGGCTTGGCGTTCAACATAATGGAAGGCCGGCAACCCGTTTTTGGCGGCCAAGGGGGGCGATGCCGCCATGGCCAAAATCATGCCAAGCGCAAAAAGACACAGCACACTGGCCAAGGTCCAGTGATCCACCGTCCGCCACCAGCGGGGTAAAATCGCGTCACGTTCCACCGTTTCGGGGTGGACGAATGCCATGTCTGCCATGGGTTTGCCTGTACTGCCGCCTCGGGTTTTTAATGAGGTCTTGGCATGTGTATAAGGGAAATGGCCAAAGGTGGCTAGGGGTTTCGTAGTATAGGTGTAATCTGGCTTGATGCTTGGCCCAACAAGCGCACCGTCGACACATTCCATACAAAAGGTTGCCCAAGGATTTCCCCTGCGCAACCTTGGGACATCCTCACGGTCTTGTGGATGCCCCGTTCTTAACGACCATCACGCGTCGCTTAAGGCGTTGATGAAGCGATCAGATCGTCGCTGATCCGCCCCCTTCAGCCCCCAAAATACGAACACCCTGGAACCATATTGGGGTTTCGAACTGGACAGATACTGGCAGCGGCCACTTTTCAAACGCCTGCGTCACAATCCCCGTGGGTCGAGAAGCCGCCAAGGCCACTTCTTGGATCCCGTCTTGCGGCGGAGTGACATATTCCACTACCGTCAACGCTGGATCAGACCAGCCCCCAGTGGGGAAGGTAACGGACAAAGTAACAGTCGTGACACCATTTTGGGTCGAAACGTCTAGGTTTTCATACAGCATGCCGGACCTATCGCTTGTCATGGAAAATGATGGTCAGCCCGTCGGTGTCCATCTCCTCAAGGTCGATTTCGGCTTGCCGGGCCGCTTCCCCCAAAACTTGGATCAAGGGAAGGATGTGGGGCGGAAATTTAGAAAGGTCGATGTCATCAGCCACCAGACCTTGGGCCCCAACGGTGCTTTTTGGGGCCATCGCTGCCCCCAAATCGGCCACACCCTTTGGCAAAACATTGCAAACCTCCGGCCCCAGTTGGCACAGCGTCAGCGGCGGTGTTTTGAAACAGTGATCAGGTGGCGGGTCCGTCCAAAGACATTCATTGCCCCAAGGCGGCATCGTTATGCCGCCGGTGTTTGGTCGTCGAATTTCAAGCGTTGTGGAGGTCGCATCGCGCATCACCACTGCCAAAGGAAAAACGTCAAAATCTTCGCTCATAATATTCTCCATGGAAATAAAATTAAATAATGCTCAACCATACCGTGTATCTTTGAACGGTCAAGCGCCACCGTGCCCCTTGCCATCTCGCCACTGACCCGCCATCCCCCACCCTATGGATTTTGACACCATCATACTGGGCGCGGGGGCTGCGGGCCTCATGTGTGCGTGCCAATCACCGGGGCGCACCCTGGTGGTGGATCACGCCAAAGCGGCGGGCGAAAAAATTCGCATCTCCGGCGGGGGGCGGTGCAATTTCACCAACATGTATGCGGGGCCGGAAAACTTTATCAGCCGCAATCCGCATTTTATGAAATCCGCCCTGTCGCGGTACACCCAATGGGACTTCATCGATTGGGTGGCGCGCACTGGCATTGCGTATCACGAAAAAACGTTGGGACAGTTGTTTTGTGACCAGTCTGCCAAAGACATCGTGGCCATGTTGGTGGCGGGGGTTGCGGACGCAGGCGGGCAAATCGCGCTGTCCACCAAGATCGAAAATGTGGAAGCCATGCAGGGCGGTTTCCAGATCACCCTGTCGGGGGCCAAAAATGCCACCGTCACCACCCGCAATCTGGTGGTGGCTACGGGCGGCAAGCCAATCCCCAAAATGGGGGCCACCGATTTTGCCCTGCGCCTGGCGCGTCAGTTCGACCTGCCCGTCACACAAACAGTTGCAGGCTTGGTGCCCTTCACCTTCACCGATACGGGATTGGACATGTGCAAATCCCTGGCCGGGGTTGCGGCCCCTGCCCGCATGACCACCCCCACCAAGTCTTTTGAGGAAGCAGTCTTGTTCACCCATCGCGGCCTGTCCGGCCCAGCCAGTTTGCAGTGTTCGTCTTATTGGTCGCCCGGCGATGCGGTGCATTTGGCCCTGGCGTCTGATCCCATGGCCCTGATTGAAGCCGCGCGCCGCGCCAGCCCCCGCCGCGCCCCCAAAGCCGCCTTGGAAGACCACTTGCCCGCCCGGCTGATCGACGCAGTGTTGGCGGACCTGCCCTTGGGGGACCGCTTGGCAGACATGACCGCCAAACAGATGGATGCCTTCGCCACCCGCTTGTCAGACTGGCAATTGTGGCCCAACGGCACCGAAGGGTACCGCACAGCAGAAGTCATGGTGGGGGGCGTGGACACGGACGCGCTTTCCTCCAAAACCATGGAAGCCAAGGCCCACCCAGGCCTGTTCTTTATCGGCGAATGCGTGGATGTCACCGGCTGGCTTGGCGGCTTCAACTTTCAGTGGGCTTGGTCATCGGGCTGGGTCGCGGGCCAAACCATCCAGGCCCGACACGCCATATAAACTGATCGCCAGCGGCCCAGGGGGTGATCAATGCCCCAAACTGATCTATGATCCCGGTCTGGCAATAAACAAAGGCCTTCCATTGAACGCTCAATTCACCATTGCTGTCTTTATACTGGCCGTTTTGTCGAAACGCGCTGATCAAGGTGCCGTTACATCGCAGGAATTGGCGGATGGTTTTGGCACCCACGCCGTGGTGATCCGCCGTGTCTTGGCGCGGTTGGCCAAAGCAGGCTTGGTCAAAAGCCAATCCGGTGCCGGTGGCGGCAGCATCCTGGCAAGACCGGCCCAAGACATCACGTTGCGGGAAACATATTTGGCTGTGGATGATGGCCAAGAACGGTTCACCGTTCGCCGTCGGGGCACGTGCAAAGACAACGTGGATTTGGTGCCTTTCATTGCAGATCAGCTCAATGACTTGGCTGAGGAGGCCCATCACACTTGGCTTAACAGCCTGGGCACCCAATCCATCACTGACTTTTCCAATGCGTTGGGCACCAAAATCAACGCAACACTGCCCTCAAAGCCTGAATAATCCGAATTCGCACTTTACAAAGTTACACACTCAACCCCACTATTGGTAACAAAGAAAATTACGGTTAAGCCAAGGGGATATCATGACCACACCTTCCAGATGGGGACAGACAAACGCCGATCGGATATTTCTGATCGGGTTGATTATTTGGACAGTGCTGCAGCTGTCACGCTTCATCGCACTGACGCTGATTGATGTGATCAACGTTGGGGCGGAAGATGAGGCCTGGCGATATCCGGCTTACCTGGACCTGTTCGCTGCCGTCTTTGCCATCCCGCTTGCCTGGGCTTATTGGGCCAAGCGCAACGTCACCGTTTGGGCCATCGGCATAATGTACTGGGCCATATCCATCGTGGATCACTTCGGGAATTTTGTCACCACCACCCATGTCGGCGCACCGTCAATTGCCGAGGACATGGCAAACCCGTTGTTGGTGCCCGGCATCATGACCGTGTTTGACACGTTGTTTTTGATTTTGCTGATGTTGCCAAGGTTCAGAAGGCTTTTCTTCCAAACCACAAACTGATTGCCAAAGCCCCGCACCCTTTCCAGCGGGGCCCCGTCAGTCGGACCCGGTCAGGGCTTCAACAAGCCCGACAAAATCATCGCCCCGCGCTTCAAAGCTGTTGTATTGGTCAAAACTGGCCGCGGCGGGGGCCAGCAAAACAACATCGCCCGGTTCCGCCTCTGCGGCGGCTTGGGCCACAGCATGGGCCATGGTGGTGCAAATTGCTGCGTCCACGGTCAACTGGCGGGCAAAATCTTCCGCTTCACGGCCAATGACATATGCCTTGCGCACATTGCCCAGCCCTGCCCCCAAACCGTCCAGACCGCCCTCTTTTTGAAGGCCGCCACAAATCCAACGGATATTCTTGAAAGCGCCCAACGCCTTGGCAGCACTGTCCACATTCGTGGCCTTACTGTCGTTCACAAAGATAACACCACCCACCTCGCGCACGCGCTGGCTGCGATGGGGCAAGCCGCCAAAGGACCGCAGCCCTTCTTCGATCACCCGTGGTGCCACATGCAAAGACCGCAACACCGCATAGGCCGCACAAGCGTTTTGATGGTTATGCGCCCCAGGCAACCCCGCCACATCGCGCAGATCAATGGACGCCACCTGGCGGCCTTTGCGCGTTTCCGCCAAAAACCCCTTCTTGGCCGTAACCCACCACCCCGTCGCGGCTGGCTTGGCCGCCACAGACACCCGGATCACGCGGTCATCCACCAGACTGTCCGCCAATTGCCCGGCCAAAACTTGGCCTTCAACTTCATCCACCCCGATGATGGCCCGATCCGGCCCGCCTTCGGAAAACAGACGCCGCTTGGCGGCAAAATACCCGCCGTACCCGGCATGGCGGTCCAAATGGTCCGGCGACAAATTGGTAAATACAGCGATGTCTGGCGTCATGTATCGCGCCAGTTCGGTCTGATACGACGACAGTTCCAGCACCACGACATCCCCATCAATGGCTGGATCTAAATCCAAAACACCGCGCCCAATGTTGCCCGCAAGCTGGCTGTTGATGCCGGCATGTTCCAACAAATGGTGGATCAACGCCGATGTGGTGGATTTCCCGTTGGACCCTGTCACCGCCACCACGCGGGGCGGTGTGTCAAAATCTGCCCAATCGCGGGTGGCAAAGGACCGAAAGAACAGCCCAATGTCATTGTCTATGGGAATACCCGCTGCCAAAGCCGCCGCCAGCACAGGATGCGGTTTTGGAAAATGATGCGGAATACCAGGCGACGTGATCACCAAAGTCACGCCGTCCAAACCACCTTTCAAAGGATCAATGCACACCAACCCTTCGGCTTCGGCCCGGTCGCGTCCTGGGGCGCTGTCATCCCAACACCGTACATCGGCCCCACCTGCAGCCAACGCTTGCGCAGCCACCAGGCCAGATCGCCCCATGCCCAACACCAACACGCACTGTCCAGAAACGCCCTGTACTGGGATCATGGCCCCATCCTTTTTTCGTTCAAAAATACTCGCGCCGCAGGCATCACCCGCCCAAACCCGGATGGGTTTGGAAGGGGCATATCGCGCGGCCGAAGGCCGCCCATTCAGCGCACTTTCAGCGTGGCCAAACCGATCATGGCCAAGATCAAGGCGATAATCCAAAAGCGGATCACAATTTGGCTTTCCGGCCAGCCCTTTTTCTCAAAGTGGTGGTGGATCGGGGCCATTAAAAACACCCGGTTGCCCGTGCGCTTGAACCAGAACACCTGAATGATCACACTCAGCGCTTCCACAACGAACACGCCGCCGATGACGGCCCAAACAAGTTCATGCTTGGTCACCACCGCGATGGCCCCCAAACCGCCCCCCAAGGCCAAAGACCCCGTGTCGCCCATGAAGATTGCGGCGGGCGGCGCATTGTACCACAAAAAGCCCAAGCCCCCGCCCACAAGGGCCATGGCGAAAATGAAAATCTCGCCTGTGCCAGGCACATAGTGCACGTCCAGATATTCGGTAAAATCAACCCGGCCCACAGCGTATGACAACACCCCAAGGGCGGCGGCGGCAATCATCACCGGCATGATGGCCAAGCCATCCAAACCGTCTGTCAGGTTCACTGCGTTGGCGGACCCCACAATCACCAACATGGCCCAGGGAACAAAGAACCAGCCCACATAAACCAAAGTGTCTTTCATGACAGGCAGTGCGATGCCGTTGGTCAAATTTTCGGGGTGGAAGTATGACGCCGCCAAGCCTGCCAACAGCGCAATCAAAAAGCCCGCCGCCAAGCGGATTTTACCCGACACCCCGTCAACATTCTGCTTGCTGACCTTTGCATAATCATCGGCAAATCCGATGGCTGCAAAGCCCAAAGTCACCAGCAAAACAATCCAGACATAGGGATTGTCCAACCGCGCCCAAAGCAGCGTGGAGACGGTCAATGCCCCCAAAATCAGCGCCCCGCCCATGGTGGGCGTGCCAGCTTTGGACAGATGACTTTCAGGGCCATCATCGCGGATCGGTTGGCCTTTGCCTTGGACCCGTCGCATCATGCGGATCAGCGGGCGTCCGAAGACAAACCCAAAGATCAACGCCGTAATAAACGCCCCGCCTGCGCGAAAGGTGATGTAACGAAACAGGTTAAAAAAATCGCCGCCATCAGACAGCAGCGTCAACCAATAGAGCATGTGAACGGTCCCTCGCCCAAGATTGTGTTACCGTTGCCCCAGATTTCGAAGGGCGTCAACAAGCTGCGACACACGGCTGCCGTTGGATCCCTTCACCAAGACCACGTCCCCCGGCCCCACTAGGCCCGACAATTGCGCCACCATGGCGTCAGCCGTTTCGGCGTGTTCCCCTTTGATGGTGGTAGGCATTGCGTCGTGCAGGTGGGCCATGCGCGGCCCCACCGTGTGCACCACATCCATGTGCAACAGGTGTTCATTCTCCGCCATGGCGGCATGGACAGCCATTTCGTCAGGGCCCAATTCCAACATGTCCCCCAAAAACGCAATGCGCCGTCCGCGCTCGCCCGGTTTGGCGGCTGCCAGCACTTCCAATGCAGCGGCAAGGGATGTGGGGTTGGCGTTATAGGCGTCGTCGAAAATATCCAGCGCTCTTCCGTTGGCCGCATCCAAAACAACGGTTTCACGCAGACCGCGCCCAGCATATGGTTGCCAGCGCGCCAAATCCACCGATGCCCGGCCCGGATCGCCGCCCAAGGCCTCCACCACCGCCAAAACCCCCAACGCATTGAGGGCGTAGTGCCGCCCAGGCGTCGACAATTTGAACATTGCGGGCTGGCTGCGCAGGGTGGCCCGCACAATGGTGGCGTCATCCGCGATTTGCACCATTCCCAGCTTATACGCCTCAGCCTTGGTGCCAAAGCCAATCATGATGGCCCCGGCTTGGCGGGCGCGATCCACCAAAATGTGGGACGTGTCCAAATCGGCAGGCAGCACCGCCACCCCGCCCGGTTCCAAACCTGCAACGATTTCCGCCTTTTCGGCGGCAATCCCGTCGATATGGCCGAAAGCCTCAAGATGGGCGGCGGCAACAGTTGTCACCAACCCAACATGGGGGCGCACCTGTTTTGACAGTGGTGCAATTTCACCGGGATGGTTCATTCCGATTTCAAAGATACCGAAGTCTGTGTCTGCAGGCATGCGCGCCAATGTCAGCGGCACCCCCCAGTGATTGTTATAGCTGGCCACGCTGGCATGGGTTTTACCTTGGGGCGTCAATACAGTCCGAAGCATTTCTTTGGTGGATGTTTTGCCCACCGAACCCGTCACTGCCACAATCCGCGCTTTGGTCCGTGCGCGGGCGGCTTGGCCCAAAGCCTCCAGCCCGGCCAGAACGTCGTCAACGATCAACAAAGGCGCATCTTCAGCCACACCTTCAGGCCGGTGGGTCACCATGGCAGCCCCCGCCCCAGCAGCCAAAGCGGCTGCCACAAATTCATGGCCATCGCGGGCGGCCTTTAGGGCGACAAACAAATCACCTGGCTGCAAGGTCCGGGTATCGATGGACACACCATTGGCGTTCCAATCGCATGGGCTGGTTCCACCCGTGGCGGCAACGGCTTCAGCTGATGTCCAAAGGGTCATAGTGCTTCTCCGTCCAAAGCGGCCACGGCAATGCTGGCTTGTTCCACGTCATCAAAGGGCAAAACGTCTGTGCCCACGATCTGGCCCGTTTCATGGCCCTTACCCGCAATCAACAGTGTATCGCCAGGCCCCAATGCATCCACGGCACGCAAAATCGCCTCAGCCCGATCCGCCACTTCTGTGGCCGCAGGCGCGCCTGACATCACCATTTGACGAATGGCAGCAGGATCTTCTGTGCGTGGATTGTCATCCGTCACAAACACCACATCGGCGTTTTCCGCAGCCGCCTGGCCCATCAAAATGCGCTTACCGGGATCACGATCCCCGCCCGCACCCACCACAACGATCAGCCGTCCCATGACGTGGGGTCGCAGGGCCGTCAGGGCGGTTTTCACGGCATCGGGGGTGTGGGCGTAATCGACAAAAACGGACGCGCCGTTGGTCCGTGTGGCGGCCAATTCCATGCGCCCCCGCACAGGCGCAATGCCCACCAAAGCATCGAACACATCTGTGGCCACAGCCCCACTGGCGATCACCAAAGCGGCAGCCAACAAAACGTTTTCCCCTTGAAAGCCCCCTACCAAAGGCAGCCGCGCCTTAAAGGGTTTGCCGTTCCAATCGAACAATAAATCCTGGCCAGTGGCGTCAAACCGCTGGGCGGACAGACGCAAATCTGCGTCCGGCTTGCGCCCCACTTTCAAAACTGCATGTCCTGCGTTTTGCGCGATCTTCACCACATCTTCGCCCACGGCGTCATCGGTATTGATCACCGCCACGCCGTCTGCGGACAGAACCCGATCAAACAACCCCATCTTCGCCGCAAAATAGGCAGCGAATGTTTCGTGGTAATCCAAATGATCTTGGGTGAAGTTTGAAAATCCTGCGGCGGCCAAGGTTACCCCGTCCAAGCGGCGTTGTTCCAACCCGTGGGACGATGCCTCCATCGCGGCATGGGTTACGCCGTTTTGGGCCGCATTCGCCAAGGTGCGGTGCAATGTAATGGGTTCTGGCGTCGTGTGCGCCAAAGGGGCGGTCCAGGATCCTTCGACCCCCGTGGTGCCCAAGTTGACCGCCTGTTCACCCATTTCTTCCCAAATCTGGCGGCAGAATGTGGAAATGGACGTTTTACCATTGGTTCCTGTTACAGCCACCATGGTGGCGGGCTGTGCCCCAAAATACAGGGCTGCGGCATAGGCCAAGGCTTGGCGCGGGTCTTCGACGATACAAACACTTGCCCCGCTTTCAGCCAGTTCAGCTTTGGCAATTTCTGCGCCTTGGGCATCTGTCAAAACTGAAGTGGCCCCCTGGCGCAACGCGTATTGAATGAATTCACCACCGTGCACTTGGCTGCCGGGCATGGCAGCAAACAAAAAGCCGGGGTGCACCTCGCGGCTGTCCACAGCCATGCCCAAAATGGGCACATTCAATCCGCGCGTAGGGGTCAGCCCCAAATCCTTGAGCGTTTTCATCACCTGCGGCCCCCTTTTGGCGGCCCCCAGGTTCTGGGAACGGCCACCTAAATTAGTTTGAGGTCAGCGTTACACTGGGTTTGCCCGTGGGATCAACATCTGGTGCCATCCCCAACAAGGGTGCGACGCGGCGGATGGCTTCTGCGGCCACAGGCACGGCTGTCCAGCCTGCCGTCCGGCGGGGTTCTGGGCCGGTACGATCTTCGGGTTCATCCAAAGACAGGATCAACACGTATTTTGGATCATGGGTCGGAAACACACTGGCGAAAGTGGCGATGACTTTGTCGTTGTAATACCCGCCCGATGGTTTGGGTTTGTCCGCCGTCCCCGTTTTGCCACCGACAAAATAACCCGGCACTTCGCCGAAACTGGCGGTGCCTTCGGTCACAACAGCACGCAACATGTCGCGCGCATGGGCGGACACGTTTTGCGACACAACCCGTGGGCCGGGGGTGCGATCTTGGCGCTTCAGCAGTGTGGGTTCCACCAAGGTTCCCCCATTGGTGATCGAGGCGTAAGCCGCCGCCAAATGCACCGGCGATGTGGAAATCCCGTGGCCATAAGAAATGGTCATGGTGGAAATGTCAGACCAGTTTTTGGGAAACTGCGGGCGGCCTGTGGGGCCTTCGATCAGCTCAATTGGGGTCGGTTCCAAAAAGCCCAGCGATTCCAAGAATGACTTTTGCCGTGATCCGCCGATCATCATGGCGATGCGCGCGGTGCCGATGTTGGATGACTTCACGATCACCTTTTTGGTGGTCAGGTTCGGCCCGTAATTGCTGAAATCGCGGATTTTGAACTTGCCCCACTTCAACGGGCCCCGGGTATCAATCTTGGTGTTTGCATTTACCAAGTTCAGTTCCATCGCCTGGGCGGTGGTGAAAATCTTCAGCGCTGACCCCAATTCATACATGCCCTGCACGGCCCGGTTAAACAACGGGCTGTCGTCTTGGGCACCTTCCGTCAAAACCCGGGGGCGGTTGTTGGGGTCAAAGTCGGGCAAAGACGCCATCGCCGCAATTTCGCCGGTGTGGGCATCCATCAGCACCGCTGATGCGCCCTTGGCATTCATCACCACCATGCCGCGCGACAGCACATCTTCCAAGGCTGCTTGAACCGTCAAATCAATGGACAATTCCAGTGGCGCGCCTTCTTTGGCTGGGTCACGCAGGAAATCATCAAAGCGCTTTTCAACCCCGGCAACACCCACCACTTCTGCAGCGTGGGTGCCTTGTTCGCCGAACGTGGTGCCCCCAAGGATATGGGCGGCAACCGCTTCATTCGGGTACAGCCGCATTTCGCGGGGGCCAAACAGCAGGCCAGGATCACCAATGTCGTGCACGGCTTGCTTTTCTTCGGGGCTGATATGGCCCTTAACCCACAAGAACTTCTGCCCACCGTGGAACTGCTTTTTCAGCTTTTCTTCTTCCAAATCTGGGAAAATCTGCGCCAATTGTTCGGCGGCTGCGTCCTTATCAATAATTTGGTGGGGGTGGGCATACAGGCTGAACGTATCAATATTGGTGGCCAAAACCCGGCCGTTGCGGTCCACAATATCGGCGCGATTGGCCAAAATTTTGGCCGCAGATGCGTTGGATCGCGGCTCCACCGGATCAGACACCGCCAGGGCCACCATTTGAAAC
Organism: Planktomarina sp.; assembly: GCA_020629775.1. GTDB lineage: Bacteria > Pseudomonadota > Alphaproteobacteria > Rhodobacterales > Rhodobacteraceae > Planktomarina. The sequence goes on along the minus strand of JAHDCP010000064.1, from coordinate 1,961 downwards.
CCAATCATCCCAAACGCCACAGCGAACATGGCCGACAACATCAGCAACCGCCGCCGGGTCATCACCAACAAATATTCGTGCAACGCCGCCATCCGCGCGCGGGTGTTTTCCGCTTCGATCAGATCGGGATCTTGGCCCGCTGCACGGGCCGACATGATGGCAGCCAAAGGCCGAAGTGGGGTGCGGATCATGGGTTGCCCCCTGTGGCCATGGTGTCTGTTATCCCGGTGACTTGTTCTGCCATGGGAATGGTATCGATGTCAGCGAAATGATCTGGGTTCATGTGCAACAGCTGCAACGCATCAAAGTTCAACCGGGCCAGTTCGGACAACCGTTCAGGTCGGTTCAGCCAAGCCCATTCTGCGTTCAAAACCCGCAGACGAGCACGGGCACTGGCGATATCGCGGTTGATGGATTGCACTTCGGAGAATGACTGCTGGGTGGCGTAGTTTTCTGAATACGCCCAGACCGCCAGCCCCAAAACACAGGCGATTAGCGCCCCTAAGAACAAGCCCTTCATGACATGCGCCCTTGTGGTTTTAACTGGGGAATACCCAGCTTTGCATTGCTTTGATCCCCAACGGGGGCATCCGTGCGCACACCAATGCGCAACACCGCCGAACGGGCACGCGGGTTGGCGGCCACTTCTTCAGGCGTGGGTTTAATGGCTTTGCGCGTCACGGGATCGAATGTGCCGCGGGTTTGTGCTGTTTCGGGCGCATGGCGACTGCCGGCTTTGCTGTCGGCCCGGGATTGAAAGAACCGTTTCACAATTCGGTCTTCCACAGAATGGAAGGTCACTACAGCCAAATAACCACCCGGCTTTAACAACCGTTCAGCGGCGTTAAGCCCTTGGGATATTTGATCATATTCCGCATTTACGGCAATTCGTAACGCTTGGAAACTGCGGGTGGCCGGGTGCGATTGCCCTGGTTTGGGGCGGGGCAAACAGCCCGCCACAATATCCGCCAGAACCAGTGTGCGGGTGATGGGTTCCAATGCACGGGCTTTGACAATGGCCTTGGCAATGCGGCGCGATGCACGTTCTTCCCCGAACTGATACAGCACATCCGCCAAAGCGGCTTCGGACAAATCCGCCACCAAATCCGCCGCAGATGCCCCGTCCGCGCCCATGCGCATGTCCAGTGGCCCGTCCTTTTGAAAGGAAAAGCCGCGTTCAGCGGTGTCAATTTGCATGGACGACACGCCCAAATCCAAAACCACGCCATCGGCGTGGTCAGTGACAGTGTCCAACTGTGAAAACGTGGTGGTGACCAATTCAACCCGGTCGTCGCGCCAAGAAGCCGTAAGGTCTGCCACCATGGGATCCCGGTCAATCCCGATCACCCGTTCTGCGCCCGCGTCCAGCAACCGCCGCGTATACCCGCCCGCACCAAAGGTGCCGTCAATCCAAGTGCCAGACACAGGGGCCACAGCCGCGATCAAAGGTTCAATAAGGACGGGAACATGGGGGGCAGCCGAAGACACAGGTCAGCCCTCGGCCGGAGTGTCCAGGAAGGCCAGTGGGTCAAAATCTTCTGGCAATTCATCAAGCCAAGCTTCGGTTTTGGCCTGTTCTTCCTGTTCGTAGGTTTCGGGCTTCCAAATCTGGAACGTATCCCCGGCGGCGATGAAAAACGCTTCACCGTCCAGGTCAATCTTCTTGCGCAACTTGGCGGGCAGCACCAAACGGCCTGTTTCATCCACCGTGGTGGGGAAAGACTGGCCGGAAAACAACCGCTCCAACATTTTGCGCTGCATGGAACCACGTGGAAGGGCGGCGATCTTCGCGTCCACCTCTTCGATCGCTTCCATTGTATAACATTCAAGATAAGCGCGACGGTGATCGCCATACACGATGACAAGTTCCGGGGTGTCGCCCTCACGATATCCAGGGTCGCCGGCCTCCAGCACACGGCGAAAGGAGGCCGGTACCGAGACCCGCCCCTTACTGTCCACCT
>JAHDCP010000063.1 GCA_020629775.1 Planktomarina sp. | reverse complement strand
TCACCAAACCCGCGGATGCGGAAGTGTTGGCCACCAATGCCGGGTGCCGCAATGCGGGCCTGATTTACGGCAAACGCGCCATGACCCTGCAACCGCACCCTGAATTTGGGGAACCAGTCATCAGCCAGATGGTCACGAATTATCGTGGCACGGTGGATTATCCTGAGGACGGCATGGACCACGCCCGTGACCACGCAGGCGCCCCCAACACCACGCCACGTATCGCCCAGGCGTTCGCTGATTTCTTCAAAGGTGAATACACAGGTGTCGTGTGAGTTGGCTTAACCAAACCCCCGAAGCCGCCCAAGCATACTTGAAAGATCGCACCCTGGATGAAGTGGAGTGCATCATTGCGGATTTTCCCGGCATTGCCCGCGGCAAGGCTGTACCTGCAACAAAATTCGCGCGGCAAAATTCATTCTATCTGCCTAACTCTATTTACATGCAGACCTTAACCGGGGAATGGGCGGAGGCCGCTGGTCCCGAAGGTTGGATCGAACCGGACATGACATTGGTGCCGGACTTTTCCACCACCACCGCCGCACCATGGACTGGCGATTGGACATTGCAGGTGATCCATGACGCGCAGAACCGCGATGGCAGCCCGGTGCCCATGGCCCCGCGCAACGTGTTGAAACGCGTGGTGGGTTTGTTCAAGGACATGGGGCTGACACCCGTGGTGGCCCCTGAAATGGAATTTTTCTTGGTGGCCAAAAATCTGGACCCAGCCCAACCCATCAAACCGATGATGGGCCGCACAGGCCGCCCAGCCGCGGCGCGCCAAGCATATTCGATGTCTGCAGTGGATGAATACGGCCCAGTAATCGACGACATCTATGATTTCGCCGAAGCCCAAGGGTTTGAGATTGACGGCATCACACAAGAAGGCGGCGCAGGCCAGGTGGAGATTAACCTGAACCACGGCGACCCAGTTAGGCTGGCGGACGAGGTGTTCTTCTTCAAACGGTTGATCCGCGAAGCGGCGTTAAAGCACGATTGTTACGCCACCTTCATGGCCAAACCCATTGCCGAAGAACCTGGCTCTGCCATGCACATCCACCATTCGTTCTTAGACAGCGATGGACAAAACATTTTTGTCGGGCCCCAAGGCGGCGAAACCGATGCGTTTTATCACGTGATCGCGGGGATGCAGACCCACCTTCCGTCTGTGATTGCCATGTTGGCGCCTTACGTCAATTCATACCGCCGTTACGTCAAAGACCACGCCGCCCCTATCAATCTGGAATGGGCGCGCGACAACCGGACCACGGGCATCCGTATCCCGCTGTCTGATCCCCAAGCCCGCCGTGTGGAAAACCGGTTGGCGGGTATGGATTGCAACCCCTACCTGGGCATCGCCGCATCCTTGGCGTGTTGTTACCTGGGTCTGCAAGACCAGGATCGCCCAGACAAACAGTACAAGGGGGATGCATACGACGGCGAAGAAGCCATCCCACGGGATTTGTTTTCAGCATTGGATCTGTTCGACAAAGCAGATCGTTTGCACAACGTCCTGCACCCAGAATTCGCCCGCGTGTATTCCATCGTGAAACGCACCGAATATTCAGAATTCCTGCAAGTCATCAGCCCGTGGGAGCGCGAGCATCTGGTGCTGAACGTTTGAACGATTAGTGCAGTATTGTGCCCTTAGTGATCTGAAATACAAAGCTGGTGGTCAGCCAAAGTTTCGATAACAGAGCATGAAGAAAGTGCGTTTGAATCGCACTTCGAAATGCGTTCCAATTCTTTCTTTAACCGCTGAAGCTTTTTGATTTTTGCAACAGTGGCTTCAAGATGCCTTTGCGCAATTACGTGGGCGTCACAACAGGGTTGGTTTGGGTGTACACTCAAACGCAGCAAATCGCGGATTTCCCCGAGCGCAAAACCCAATTCTCGTGAATGACGCACGAAGGACAATCGCTGCACTTCTGCTTTAGAATATCGGCGTTGGTTCCCCCGACTTCTTTCGGGCGGATCAATCAAACCCATTTGTTCATAGTAACGAATGGTTGGTACTTTGAGACCCACGATCTTTGAAAGTTCACCAATCGAAAACATCATTAAAAAACACTCTTGTAGCTCTAGTCACTAGAGGAATTAAAGTGTGATTCTCCAAAATAGAAAAGGTGAAAACATGCGAAACAGACTTCCACCGCTTGCAGTGTTAGCTTTGTGCCTTATCCTGGCGTTCGGGCTGGCCCAAACAATTCCGTGGCCCGTTTTGCCGGCCCCGCTTTGGTTGATAATCCTTGAAATTCTGTGCGCCGGTTGTCTTCTTGTACCTGCGGTTGCCAGCTTTATTCGCAAAAAGACAACAATGAGCCCTGTTTCGCCAGAACGGGCAACACAGTTGGTTTCTACGGGTGTTTTTGGGTTCACACGCAATCCGATGTATCTTGGCATGTTGCTTTTAATGTTGGCCTTCGCCCTGTGGCTTGGGGCCGCCAGTTCATTGTTGGCCGTTGCGGTTTTCTTTTGGGCTATAGATCAACTTCAAATTCCTGACGAAGAAAACGCGCTCTTGCAATCATTTGGGCAAGACTACGCAGAGTATAAAGCCCGCGTACCGCGTTGGTTAATTTTCAATGGAGCGGTAAAATAATGGAGATCGGTTTCATTGCTGCAGGAACTTTGGCGGGCTTCTATTTCTTTGCTGCATTCGCTTGGTCCATTCGCTTTCCTGACCACCGTGTGTGGCCGCCCAAAAACTATTCAAAATGGACCGCTACGCGGGTTTGGACCGCCACTTTTGTTCTGTTCGGATCAACAATTTATCTGGGATTGTTAAACTGGAACGCACTGGGGTGGCCTTTAGCTTTGCGATGGTCTTTGGGGACCGGGCTTATTGCAATAGGAAATGTCGCTGTTTGGACATGCGTACGCACATTCGGAATCATCGCGACCAGCGGGGCCAAAGGAAATTTGGAAACAACTGGTCTATATAAAGTTTCCCGAAATCCACAGTATGTTGCAGACATTCTAATCCTGATCGGTTGGGCCATCCTATGCGCTGCACCTTTGGCAATCTGCGTTGCAATATTGGGAAGTATGGTCCTGGCAGCGGCTCCCTTTGCAGAAGAACCCTGGCTTGAAGAAACCTATGGCGCGAAATATCTTCAATACAAGGGACAAGTCCGACGCTATCTTTCGCCATTTTTCTGATGGGTTCCAAAGGCATACCTCAGCCCTTGCCCCGTCAGATCACCTGTGAAACCATTGGCATCATTCAAGGAATCTATAACAACCCCATGTCCTTCCTTTACGCCAATGATGAAATCGGCCGGTACCCTGAAAGCTGGTATGCGGCTTCCACGCAAGTGGATCAGCCGCGCCCGTGGTTGCGCGGGCGGATGGAATGCGATGTGTGTATCATCGGAGCTGGCTTCACTGGGCTTTCGGCGGCGCTGCATTTGGCGGAACGGGGACTTTCGGTGGTGGTGTTAGAAGCCCACCGAGCGGGGTTTGGCGCATCGGGGCGCAACGGCGGCCAGGTGGGCACTGGGTTCAATATGGGCCAGGCAGATCTGGAAAAACGCTTGGGTGTTGATCCCGCCCATCAGCTGTGGACCATGTCGGAGGCCGCCAAGGCCCTGACCCGCAAGTTGGCCAATACCCATGCCCGCGACGCAGGCTTTGCCCCGGGTGTGGCCCACGCGTTTTATTCCAAGCGCGACATGGCAGAACACTTCAAGGAAGCGGACTATCTGGCGGATACCTATGGATATCACCAAATCGACGCGCTGGAAGGCCCGGCCCTGGCGGATGTGATCAAAACCAAACGGTATGTGGGCGGGACAATTGATTGGGGTGCCGGGCATTTACATCCTTTGCGGTATGCCGTGGGTCTGGCCCGCGCGGCCGAAGCGGCAGGGGCAATCATCCACGAAGTCAGCCCCGTGAAACGCATCGAAGACGGCAGCCCCAATGTGGTGCACACAGATCGGGGCCAACTGAAAGCCGGGTGGGTGATCCATGCCACCAACGGTTACCATGAACGCTTGAACCGCGAACAATCCCGCCGCGTGATGCCCATCAACAATTTCCTGGTGGCTACAGCGCCCCTGGATAACCCGGAAGAGGTTTTGGCGAAAAACATTGCCGTTGCCGATGCCAAGTTTGTTTTGAACTACTACCGATTGTCCCACGACAACCGTTTGATCTTTGGCGGTGGCGAAAGTTACGGGTCGCAATTTCCAACGAATATTTTCAAAAAGGTGCGCAAACCATTGCGCAAACTGTTCCCCCAATTGCGTGATGTCGAACTGACCCATGCCTGGGGCGGCACTTTAGGGATTACCCCAAAACGGCTTCCACTGTTTGCCCAAGTGGGTACACAACAGCTGACGGCATCGGGCTTTTCGGGGCACGGCGTCGCCTTGGCCACATTCGCAGGCAAAATTCTGGCGGAAACAGTGGCGGGCCAAGAAGAACGCTTCGATCTGCTGTCGTCCATGCCTGTCCCCGCCTTTCCAGGTGGATCCAGCTTGCGCGCACCCATCATGACTTTGGCGATGACATGGTTTTCACTGCGCGATAAGCTGGGGATATGACAGACCAAACGCGATGCTTGTGCGGGGCCACCCGCGCGACCTTTGATCCGAGCCAAGTCTTATGGACAACCCTGTGCCACTGCGAAAGCTGCCGGCGCGCCACCAGCGCCCCTGTGGTTGGCTGGTTCGGCGTGGCCAATGGAGCCTGGGCCTGGGCCGGCGCACCACCCGGCGAATATGAATCGTCGCCCAACACGTTTCGCAACTTTTGCACCACTTGCGGCAGCCCCATGGCGTTTCGGTCTGACAGATGGCCCGGAGAAACACATTTCCCGGCCGTGACCTTGGAAAACTCAGAAACCTATGTGCCGCAATCGCATTGCTTCAACGACGAACGTGTGCCTTGGCTGACCACCAAAGACGACTTGCCAAAATATGCGCAGTCCGCCCCTTCTTTTGTTGAATAAATACTCCCGCCGGAGGCATCCATAATCCTCAGCGGGACCGGAGACCAAAACAATGAACGATCAATCCCCAAATTCCTGGGAAAGCCGCGCCGATGCGCATTCCTTTTATGGCTTCACCGATTTGCCCACAATCGAAGACCGCGGCGCGGTTGTCCTGACCCACGGCAAAGGTCCCTATGTAGTTGACGTGCACGGCCGTGAATATCTGGATGCAAATTCGGGCCTTTGGAACATGGTTGCTGGCTTTGACCATCCCGGCTTGACCGAAGCCGCCAAAGCACAATACGACCGCTTCCCTGGATACCACGCTTTCTTTGGCCGCATGGCGGACCAAACCGTGGCCCTGTCCGAAAAACTGGTGGAAGTGTCCCCCTTCGACGATGGCAAAGTGTTTTACACAAACTCCGGGTCTGAAGCCAACGACACTATGGTCAAAATGCTGTGGTTCATGCATGCCGCAGAAGGCAACCCGAACCGCCGTAAAATCATCACGCGCAAGAATGCCTACCACGGGGTCACCGCCGTTTCCGCATCCATGACCGGCAAACCTTATAATTCCGTCTTCGGCCTTCCGTTGCCAGAATTCCTGCACCTGACGTGCCCACATTACTGGCGTGAAGGCCGGAACGGCGAAAGCGAAGCAGAATTCACCAAACGCATGGCGACAGAATTGGAAGACATGATCGCGGCTGAAGGCGCGGACACTATTGCCGGGTTCTTCGCGGAACCGGTTATGGGGGCTGGCGGGGTGATCCCCCCATCAAAAGGGTATTTCCAAGCCATCCAACCGATCCTGAAAAAGCACGGCATTCCCCTGATCAGCGACGAAGTGATCTGTGGCTTTGGCCGCACGGGCGAAGTTTGGGGCTGCGAAACATATAACTTTATGCCCGATGCCATCATCAGCTCCAAATGCTTGACGGCAGGGTACTTTCCCATGGGCGCAGTGATCTTGGGGCCAGAACTGACGAACCGCTTGCAAGCCGCGTCCGAGGCGATCGAAGAATTCCCCCACGGGTTCACCGCATCAGGCCACCCTGTGGGATCCGCCATCGCTCTGAAAGCGATTGACGTGATCTTGAACGAAGGCTTGCTGGACAACGCCCGCGCCATGACGCCCTTGTTCGAAGAAGGCATGGCCCGTATTGGAGAAATGGCCAACATCGGAGAAGTGCGGGGCAAAGGCCTGATGGGCGCTTTGGAAGCGGTGCAAGACAAGGCCACAAAGACGCCGTTTGATGGATCGCTGTCTGTAAGCGAACGCATTGCCAACACGTGTACGGACCATGGTTTGATTTGCAGGCCCCTGGGTCAATCCATCGTTTTGTGCCCGCCCTTCATCATCACGCCAGGCCAATTGGATGAAATGTTTGATAAACTGGGCAAAGCTTTGACGCAAGTTTTCAACGACGTGGCCTGATCGCAGTGTGCGGCCCTGCGGGGCCGCGCCTGATTTTTGCGATCCCGTCCCGGGATCGCGGCTTTCGGCCGAAGGTATTTTTACTCAAAGTGAAGGGAAAAGACCAAATGTCGAAAAATCGTCCCGATATCTTGACCCTGACCACCGGGGCAGAATTGCGGCGCTGGTATTGGTTAAAGGCAGAACTTGGGGCAACCGCCCGCCACCACGGCTTAAAGACCAGCGGCGGCAAATTCCAAATTCTGGACCGCCTTGCCCATTTCTTGGACACTGGCGAAACGGTCTTTGTTGGTGATGTACGCGTCCCCCCAAAGTCCAAGTTTGACTGGCACAAAGCACCGCTGACGGCCGAAACCATCATAACGGACAATTACCAGAACACCCAAAACGTGCGGCGGTTTTTCAAAGCAGTGGCGGGTTCTGATTTTAAGTTCACGATCGCCTTGATGGATTGGATGCGCGGCAATGTAGGCAAAACCTTGGGAGACGCGGTGATGGCCCATCATCAGTTGCGGGCGGCACCCGTCCAGACTCAGATCAAAGACCACAACCAGTTCAACCAATACACCCGTGATTTCATGGCAAACAATCCCGGCGCCACCATGGAACAGGTGCTCCGGGTTTGGGCCAAAAAGCGCAGCCTGCCCTCAGACGATGGGCGGCATCGGTATAGCCCAAGTGATTTGGACCTTTAGGCCTCTCGCTTTTGTAATTCGGGTGGGAGCAGCCTGCAATACGCCACCACTTGGTCACGGTTGACTGTGCCGCGCTGATGCAAGGCTTCCAGGCATTTCAGCACCACATCAAAACTGCCGTAAACAGAATCGGCCAATACCGCTTCTTTGATTAACTGCGCATCTGTCATGCCCCCAAACCGTTTCGCCGTTGGGATATACACCGCATCCGCATCCAAAAGCTGGCTGCGCATCATCGGCATCCGGACCGGCAAGTCCATGTCATTGCCAAAAGCAAAATGGGCTTGGGACAGAAATTTGTGAATACCAAACCCCATACGGCGCAATTGGATATCCAACGCGCGCCAGGACGGTTCCCCTTCATAGATCGGGTAAATCCGGGTTTCGATGATCATGGCACAGGCCCCACGCAGCTTTTTGCGACCAGATTTAATGATCTCAAGCTCTGCGCCTTGGACATCGATTTTCAACAGATCGATGGCGGGCAGTTCTTCGATGCTGTCCATGGGCATCAGATCAATGTCCACCGCAGTTTCGCGCCCGATTTGGCCTTGGAATTTGCTGAGGTGGCCCAAGGCTTCGGGATCCAGTGGATACAGCGATGAAAGCCCTGATGCTGGGTACAGGTTCAAAGATCGTTTTCCGGCGGGGCCAACTGCAACATTGAAATATTTTTCATGGGCGCTGGCATTTTTTACAAGTGCGTCGAAGGCTTCTTTGTTGGGTTCAAAACCGATGACAGTGCAAAGCCCGGAATCCAACAATGCTTGGTACGGCGCAGGGTTGATGGGATTTGCGCCGATATCAGCGATTGTCACCAAATCGGTGCCGGGCACCAAATCATACAAATATTGCCAACGTGTCGTGTCTGCCATGGTTCCCATCCCTTTTGCGACCTTGAACATGCACCACGTGCTAACTGATATTTTTAGGTTTTCTAAGGGGAGTGTTTGGCAGAACGCGGCAAGAAAAATAACTTTACTTGACACACCTTCCATCAAGCCCCATGTGCGCCCTAAGGGGTGAATGCCGCGTGAGCCGCCGACCACATCTGTGCGATCGGAGCGCCCCGTTCTAAAACACCTGGAACCCACATCACGCAGGGGGTCCGCACTTGGACGGTTCATGGGCATACGGCCCGGACCCGGATCCCATGTGCCCCCCGCGCCCCACCGTGCCGTTGCACGGCGATGGGCTTTATGCGTGCCAGATCGGCGCGCGACAAGGATACATCCTTCATGGATTTTAATGACCTGGGGCTGAAGCCCCGTTTGGTGGAACAATTGGCTGAACAAGGCCTGACAGACCCCACCCCCATTCAACAAAAGGCCATCCCTTTGGCCATGGAGGGCCGCGATGTTTTGGGCTTGGCCCAAACCGGCACTGGCAAAACGGCCGCATTCGGGCTGCCCATGATCCACCATCTGTTGGGGGTGGGCAAAAAGCCTGCGCCCAAATCTGTGCGCGGATTGATTTTGGCCCCAACACGAGAACTGGCCAAACAGATCAGCGACAATTTGTACAACTATACCAAAGGCAGCCACATCAAGGTGAACCTCGTGGTGGGTGGCGCATCCATCAACGTGCAGATCAACCGCCTTGCCAAAGGGTCAGACCTGTTGGTGGCCACCCCTGGCCGCCTGATCGATTTGTTGGATCGCAACGCGGTCACGCTGTCGGACACACAATTTTTGGTGCTGGATGAGGCGGACCAAATGCTGGACTTGGGCTTTATCCACGCCCTGCGCCAGATTGCGCCTTTGTTGCCAGCTGAACGCCAAACCATGATGTTTTCGGCCACCATGCCAAAACACATGAATGAACTGGCCGACGCGTACCTGACGAACCCTGTGCGCGTGGAAACAGCGCCCCCCGGCAAACCGGCAGATAAGGTCACACAATCGGTGTACTTTGTGCCCGGCCCCGAAAAGACAGCCAAGTTGATCGAACATTTGGCGGAACATACCGATGAATTGGCGCTGGTCTTTGCCCGCACGAAACACGGGTCAGAACGGTTGATGAAAGCATTGGTCAAGGCGGGTTTTTCCGCAGGATCGGTGCACGGCAACAAAAGCCAAGGCCAACGCGAACGCGCCATCAAGGCGTTCCGCGCGGGCGAAATCACCGTTTTGGTGGCCACGGATGTGGCGGCACGGGGCCTGGATATTCCGGGCGTTCGGTTCGTGTACAACTACGACTTGCCCAACGTTCCCGACAATTATGTTCACCGTATCGGCCGCACAGCGCGCGCCGGGCGTGATGGCACAGCGGTGGCATTTTGCGCCCCCGATGAAATCGGCGCATTGCGTGACATTCAAAAAACCATGGGCCGCACTATTCCCGTGGCGGGCGGCACCCCCCCTGCCGATGATGCCCCCATCCCCAAAGCCAACCGCCGCAGACGCGGCCCCCCCAAAGGCGACGGGAATGCCCGCAAGTTCGGTGGCAATGCTCCATCAGGCAAGCCAAAGCGCAAGTTCAATATCGACGGTGGTGACAAGCCCGAAGGCGGTAAGCCAGGTGGGGGTAAGCCCGGCAAAGGCAAACCCAACCGCAACGGCCCCGGTAAACAAGGTGGCAAGCCCGGCGGTGGCAAACCCGGCCAACGCAACCGCAACACTCGCAATCGTCGCGGGAATGCCGCGTAACTAGACACGCACCAGCCCGGCGCGTTCGGGCTGGCTGTCTGGGGTTTGGATATCCCAAGCCCACCCAATCCGTTCCAAAAACTTGATAAAGGCAAAGCCTGGGTCCGCCTGGCCGGGATCCAAACCCAAGCGGGCTGAATGGGGAAACGCGTGGTGATTGCCGTGCCAGTTTTCACCAAACGTCAGCCACCCCAAACGCGGAATGTTAAAGCCCTGCACGGGTAAGCCTTGGATTTTCCATCCTTGGGTTCCGCGCCGATGGGCAAAATGCCCCACGGCCCAGTGCCCAATCAAAGATACCGCCACCCGAACGGACACACCCCAAACCACCCAAGCCCAGCCCCCAAAGGCCAACAGAACCAAAGCCAGCGGCACTTGCTGCGCCATCCACGTGCGGTTCAGCCAACGGTAAACAGGGGTGTCTTCGTCGGGCAAAACCCGGAATTCCGGCGGGTGTTCCAAGCGGTATTCACAGTGCAATTGCCACCACGCATCGCGCCAAAACCCAGCGCCATGGGATGGGTGGGGCGGGCACACTGTTTGGCGTTGGTGCCAATCGCGCAGGTCGTGGGCCCGGATCATACCCCACGGACCCGCCATCCCCACCAACGTGCCCAGCCACACCAAGAAATATTCCAAGACTTTAGGGCATTTGAAACTTCGGTGGATCAGCAAACGATGCATCCCCACGGAATGCCCAGCGCAAATGGTGATAGCTGTCAGGGCCAAAAACACTGCCAGACTGCCCCATGTCACCCAAAAGGGGGCCGCAAACAGGGCAACCGCCAGATGGAAAAAGAACCACAGTGATTTCACGGGGGCCCAAACCACCCTGCCCTGCGTGGGATCAGTGGTGGGCAAAACATGCACACGTTCCGTGGATATCCAAGGGGTGGTCAACGCATCATCCACCGCCAGGCCCACTTACATCTTTGACAGTTTTTCCTGCATCGCAGCAAGTTGGCGCTTAATTTCGTCCAGGTCTTCTTTGTCTTCTGACTTTGGTTCGGGCGCCGCGGTCGGTGTGGCGGCGCCACCCCAAGCGGCCATGCCACCGGTCATCGCTTTCATGAACGCTTCTTGGCCAGCTTTCATAGCCTCAAACCCCGGCATGTTGCCCATGGGGGCAGCGTTCATATTTTCCATCATCTTCGATTGCCCTTCGCGCAGCATTTCAAAGCTGGACGCCAGGAAATCCGGAACAACGGAAGTCGCTTGGGTGGAATAGGTGCGCACCAAGTCTGTCAGAACGGAAATGGGCAACACGTTTTCGCCGTTGCTTTCGTGTTCTGCGATGATTTGCAAAAGGTATTGGCGGGTCAGATCATCGCCGGATTTCAAGTCCACAATTTGGACCTCACGGCCTTCGCGAATGAAGCCCGCAATGTCTTCCAGCGTGACGTAATCACTGGTTTCTGTGTTGTACAATCTGCGGCTGGCATAGCGTTTGATCAACAGATGGTCTGACATGAATTTCCCCCCGCTGCGATTCTCTGTGCAGCAATGGCGATACGCTACGCTGCACCTGCACAAAAAGAAAGGGCGGACCGAAGTCCGCCCGAGGCAACTGGTCTTCCCAAGGGAGGAGGTGGGAAACCAGCAAGATACCTTATCGATTAAGCTGCAGCTTTTTTCGCAGCTTTCGAAACTTCTGTTGTCGCTGTTTTGACGGCGGCAGTTGCCTCGTCGGACAGGTCTTTGCCAGCGGCCATCATCAGTTCAACTGTGTCCAGTTGTACTTTTTTGGCGATTTCGGCGAAGGCAGCCATGTGCTCAGCGGCGGATTCAGCGGATGCAGATGCGAAATCTGTTACGGCTTTGCCAGCCTCAGCAGGGTCTGCTTTGGATTTGGACAGGTCTGTCATTTTGTCCAGCGTGGATTTTGTCCATGCGGATGACAGGTCTGTTGATTTGGCAGCGGCGTCCAAAGCAACGGCGCTGAACTTTTCGCCCAGGGCAGCTGTATTTTTGAATGCGTCTTCCATGGATTTTGTATCCATAGGGAACTGCGCGAACATGTCTTTGAACATGGCGGTGAAATCAGGTGTCTTTGTCATGTCATTCTCCTTCCGAGAGTGAAATATTTCTGCGTCTGCAAACGATATAGATGCCGCATTGCAGCATTGCAAGTGCTTTTTCTGCGCTGCAGCATAAATTTTTGGGGAGGTTATTTGGACAGTGCCGCCTTGGGCAAAACGTAAGTTCCAGGGGCTGGGCACAGGCTGTCTTTTGGCGAGCGCGCGGGCAGTTCGCCGCCCGAATGGGTCCGCAACCAGCTTTCCCAGGTGCCCCACCATGTTTCCGGGCGGAAGGTGGCGCCCTTTTTTGCCGCGTCGGGGGACAGCGTGACGTCCATATCAACGTAATGACCATACTTCTTTTTGTGGGGCGGATTGATAATCCCCGCCACATGGCCCGATTGCGCCAGAATGAACGTACGGTCCGCTTGGGTCATCTTTTGGATACCTTCAAAACTTGGAATCCACGGGGCGATGTGATCAGTTTCACACGCGATGGCGCACACAGGTTGGGTGATCTGGTCCAACCGGGCCACGGCATCCCCCACCGGGAACCCCTGCCCGCCCAATTGGTTGCCCTGGCACAGCCCCCGCAGATATTCGATTGCCATCTTACCGGGCAGATTGGTGCCGTCGCCGTTCCAATGCAGCAAATCAAACTTCGGCGGCGCTTTGCCCATCATATAGGCCCGGATCGCGGGGCCATAGATCAGATCATTGGCCCGCAAATATGAAAACGTGCGCGCCGTGTAATACCGATCCAGCACGCCATCCTTCAGGCACTGTTCTTCAATGCCATCTACGAAATCATCGCTTAAGAAGCCGACAAATTCGCCTTGATCGGCAAAATCCGTCAACGTGGTGAAGAAACTGGCAGACCGCACCGATGTGTCACCCTTTTGGGCCAGAAGGGCCAAAGTTGCCGCCAAGGTGGTGCCCGCGATGCAATATCCCACGGCGTTCACCTGCGACACATCGCAGATGGTTTTGACCTGGTCGATGGCGGCCAAATATCCATCGCGAATGTAATCGCCCATGCCCACATTGGCGTAACTGTCATCAGGGTTCAACCAGCTGACCACGAACACCGTGTGCCCTTGCCCCACCAACCATGCGATCAGGCTGTTTTCCGGGGTCAGATCCAAAATATAGTATTTGTTGATCCACGGCGGGAAAAACACCACGGGCGTGTCGCTGACCGTATCAGTAGTGGGGGTGTATTGGATCAATTCGAACATCCGGTTGCGAAACACCACTTCGCCCGGCGTCGTTGCCAGATTTTCCCCCAACGTAAACGCCGATGGATCTGACAGGGTGACCATCAGGTCCCCGTTGTTGGCCTCCAGATCCTGCACCAGATTTTCCAGACCCTGCACCAGACTGTCGCCATTGGTGGCCACGGCAGCCTCCAACGCATCAGGATTGGTGGACAGAAAATTGGTGGGGCTTAACGCATCTATCAACTGACCGGTAAAATAGTCCAACCGCCCCTGGTCGCGTTCATCCAAGCCCGGCGCGTCCGCCACGATGGTGCGCAACATTTCTGCGTTCAGCAGGTATTGGTTCTTAACGTATTTGAAAAACGGATGGCTGGACCACAAAGGGTTTTTGAACCGTCGATCCTGTTGCGGCGCGGCGGCGTCTTGTTCATCCAGAAGATTCTTCATGGAAGCAGACCAATACCCCATCTGCCGCCCGATCAGTTTGGCGGGATTGGCCACCACATCATTGGCAAACGCCGCAGTTGCTTTGACAAACAAGTCCTGGCCCGGCGCTTCCAAAGCGGGATTCACATCCCGCTTTTGGGTCAAAGCAGCGGTCAACCGCTTGGTCAGCGCATCCATCTTTTCCAGATTGGCCTGCATTTTTTCGCGATCCAAGGCGTCATTTTCAATTTTACTTGTCATCAGCGAAGGCCCGTCCTACTTTGCACCTGCAGCATAATCTATTCCACTCCAGGTGGCAAAGCACACTGGTGCATGGCTGCTATGCTTTTAGAAAGGCACATTTCTTATGCGTTATATGGCCACCTATGACTGGATGGAAGCAACCCGCACCACCAACCAATGGTTGGGGGCCACAGCGCAAGCTATGGCGTCTTACCCTGCCACGGCTTTGGTGCCGAACCCGTTCTTTCAGTGGATGGCAGCTTGGGGCCAGGTCACCGAACGCACATTCCAACGCATGGAAACCCGCCCGGATTGGCGATTGGACAGCATGGTCACCGACGATGGCAAAGACCACGAAGTCACGATTGAACCGGAACTGTCCGGCCCTTTTTGTGATTTGATCCATTTTAAAGTGCACGGCCGTCGCAAGAAACCACTGAAGGTCATGTTGATTGCACCCATGTCCGGGCACTATGCCACGCTGTTACGGTCCACCGTTGTCAGCTTGCTGCCCGATTGCGAAGTATACATCACCGATTGGCACAATGCGCGCGACATCCCTGTCAGCGCAGGCAAATTCGATGTGGAAGATTACACCCAACATTTGATTGATTACATGGATCACCTGGGGCCAAACCTGAACGTGATTGCAGTGTGCCAGCCCGTGCCCTTGGCCATGGCCGCCACCGCATGGTTGGCCGAACACATGCCAGGCAGCCAACCCAAAACCCTGACATTGATGGGCGGTCCGGTGGATCCGGCTGCAAATCCAACGGAAGTGACTGATTTTGGAAACACCGTCACCATGGGCCAATTGAACGAAACCATGATTCAAAGGGTCGGCTTCAAACACGCTGGCGTGGGGCGCAAGGTATATCCCGGCCTGCTGCAATTGGCGGCCTTCATGGCCATGAACGGCGAAAAGCACGGCACAGCTTTCACAAACCAGATCATGCGCACCGCCCAGGGCGAAGCGCGCGACGATGATAAGCACAACCGCTTTTACGATGAATACTTGGCCGTCATGGACATGCCAGCAGAATTCTATCTGTCCACTGTGGACCGCGTTTTCAAAAACCGCGACATCGCCCGCAATGCTTTTACGCTGAACGGCAAACCCGTGGATTTCGGAAACATCAAAGATGTGGCTGTCCAAATTGTGGAAGGCGAAAAAGATGATATCTCCGCCCCTGGCCAATGCGCGGCGGCGTTGGATTTGCTAACTGGTTTGGCCGACGACAAGAAAGCCCTGCACGTGGAACCCGGCGCTGGGCATTATGGCATTTTTGCTGGCCGCAGTTGGCGCGACAACATTCGCCCCACTGTTTTGGAATTTCTAAAAGCCCATAAGTAGGGCGGCAATTCCCAGCTGGTTTGGTTGCTTGGCTGAAAGATCGGTGGGTTTGCACCCACCATCCAAAACCCGTGTTAACCCAGTATTCAAATGCGTTCACCTTTGCCCGTACACTGCCCCGGTGTACGGATTGTGTGCAGGTTGTGCACACG
>JAHDCP010000062.1:1193-15765 GCA_020629775.1 Planktomarina sp. | reverse complement strand
GCATTGCGGCACCCGGCATTGGTGGCCAACACTTCCGCATCCGCGGGTTTGGTGATGACCTGATCTTGGTGCCAGGCCTGCAGGCTGATTTTGCCTTGGCCAGGAACGTCATATTCTTGGTGCCCTAAAACCCAACCGCCGTCGAACTTTTCCACGTGCCCGCCCAGAGATTGGGCGATGATTTGGTGGCCAAAACACACCCCAATCATCGGCCGCCCATCGGCGTAAATCGCTTGGATCAGTTTGGACAGCGGCGGAATAAACGGATGGTCTTCATAAGCGCCGTGGCGCGACCCAGTGACCAACCAGCCATCTGCGTCTTGAACCCGTGTAGGGAAATCCATGTCCACTACGTTCCATGTTTTGAATGTGAACCCTTGGTCGGCCAGAAATGTCTGGAACATTGTGTCGTAATCGCCCGCCAAATCTTGAATCGTTTCGTGGGCGTGCCCGCATTGCAAAATGCCGATCAGCATGAAGAACCTCTTTGCTTGTTAAGCGTTTGGATAGCGCCCTTTGGGGGGCTTGGTCAAACAGCCTCTAACGTCGCGGTCAAAACATCATGGTCAGACATTTGCGCCATCAGCGCTGCCTCTTGGCGTTTGGTGCGCAACAAATTGTCAATCAACAAGGGCGGGAAAATGGCCCGCATCACAGGATGATCCAGCCCGTCAATCGCCGCAGCCCAACTGCCATGCAACCCAGGCAGTGTTGGGCTTTGGTCATATGCATTGCCTTCGATGGGATTGGGCGGTTCAGATTTTGAATCCACTCCAGCCAAAGCAGCCCCAAAGATGGCAGCAAACAACAAATATGGATTGATGTCCCCACCAGCCACGCGGTGTTCCACCCGACGTGCAGCCACCGGACCACCAGGCACACGTAACGCAACGGTGCGATTTTCAAACCCCCAGGTGGCATTCACAGGGGCATGGGCAGATGCTTCAAATCGGGCATAAGACGACGCGTGGGGCGCCAAGATCAGCGTGCTGGCGGCCAGGGCATCCAAACACCCGGAAATGGCATGGCGCAAAGTGGCATCATCGGTAAAGACATTGGCACCATCGCGGTCCAGCACGGAAAAATGGGTGTGCAATCCGCTGCCGCTTTCGGATGGAAACGGTTTGGCCAAGAACGTTGCGGCCATGCCGTGCTGGCGCGCTGTGCCTTTGATCAGTTCTTTCAACAAAATCACGTCGTCGGCGATTTTCATGGCGGGACCATGGGTCATGGTAATCTCAAATTGGCCCACCCCGGCTTCGGATGTGATGACCAAGGGATCAATCCCCATGGCTGCTGCACCCGTTTCCACATCGGTGAAAAAGGCATCAAACCCATCCAGTTCGCGCAAAGACAGGATCTCTGTATGTGCCAACCGTTTTCCGGTGCTGGGGTTGATGGGGGCCGCCAAATTGCCGTCTGCTTCCACCAAATAAAATTCCAATTCGCAGGCCGCGATGACCTGCCAGCCTTTGGCGTCAAAGCGGTTCAACACAGCGTCCAAGGCATGGCGCGGGTCACCGGCAAACGGGGTGCCGTCATCGTTGAACAACCAACTGGGTTGCAACACAGCATCAGGTCCCATCCAGGGCAAGGGCACTGGCCCGCGGCCCGTGGCGCGCAACACACCGTCCGCATCGCCCGTTTCAAACACCAAGGGCGAATGTTCGATGTCCGCCCCAAAAATATCCACGTTTTGCACGGACAACGGCATGCGCATGGTTTTGTCTTCCATGCCCGCGGCCAAACGTTTGCCCCGGAATTGACCGTTCAGATCAATGGTGGCGATGCGCACACTCATCGGATGATCTGCGGACGATACCGCAGTTTTGGCCGCTGGGCCTGGGGTAAGTGCCGGTTCAAGCGGCGGTTGATCAACCCAAACAGGCCGATCACAGCCACACTGATTACCACGAAGTAAAACGCCAGAATTGGATAAGGGACAAAGGGGTTGAATGTCTTATCTGCGAAATACTGGGCGTAATACAATGCATCCCCTTGTTGGCGCCACGTGGGAAAGCCGGAAAAGAAAACCAACGTTGTGGCATGGAACAGGAAAATCGCTTCGTTGGTATACGCAGGCCAGGCCAAGCGCATTTGCGTGGGCCAAATGATCCGGCGGAACTTGGCCCAACCTGTCATGCCGTATGCTTCTGCCGCTTCCACTTCGCCCTTTGGCACGGACTTCAATGCTCCAAAGAAAATCTCTGCTGAATACGCGGCGGTGTTCAAGATCAACACCACCAAAGCGCCCCACTGGGCCACGGTTAAAAACGGCAAAATGCCTGCCTGTTTCAGACGCAAGAAAATGAAATACGCCAAGAAAAATTGAATGAACAAAGGGGATCCGCGAAATATCAGCACAAACCATTCGCATAGTTTGCGCAGCCACCACCGATCACTCGCTTTGCCCATGGCCACAGCGTTGGCCAAGAAAAAGCCCACCACCAAAGCCATCACCGCGAAATACACATTCCAGATCAGCCCCGACCCGATCAGCGTAAACTGCTGGCACAACGTGAAATCGGTTCGCGGCAACAGTCGTTCCCCAATGCCAATGGCACGCAGTCCGTAATCCAGAATGGTTTGGGTGCAACTCATGCTGTACCGCCCAGTGTGCCTTGGCCCCTTGTCAAACGCGCCATAACGCGGTCCAACACCGCTTCAGACACTTTGGTGAAGGCCAAGTAGAATACCAACAAGAACAAGAAATACCAAAGCCGCCAATCGCCATGGGGATAATCGGTGAATTTTGCCTGCTTGGTGCCGCCCAATTCGCGGGCCCAATACACAATGTCTTCGATCCCCAACAAGAACAGCAAGGGCGTGGCTTTGATCAACACCATCCACAGGTTCGACAAACCGGGCAGGGCATACACCCACATTTGCGGCACAGTGATGCGCCAAAACGTTTGGCGCGGCGTCATGCCATAGGCTTCTGCGGTTTCAATTTGCCCGCGCGGAACGGCTTGCATGGCGCCAAACAACACGTTGGCTGCAAAGGCTCCAAAAACGATGGCATAAGTGAACACCGCCAGGAAAAAACCGTACACGTCGTGATATATCTGGTCGGCGGAATTGTTAGGGGTTTTGGCATCGCTGCACACGATGAAATCATTGCCCTGGCGGATCGGGTCCGTCCAATCAGGGCACACCACCATATGGCGCAAATATTCAATTCCTTGATCCAAAGCGATGACAAAGAACAAAAAAAACGCAATGTCGGGCACGCCGCGCACCGCCATGATGTAGACTTTTCCCAACCAAGACACCGGGGCAGGGCCGCGCGCTAACATCGCACCACCAAAGCCAAAGGCCAGGGCGGTGGGGGCTGTCACGGCCAGCAGGGTCAGGACTGTTAAGAAAGACCAGTAAAACAGAAAATGTTTGCCCGTCGTCAAATAGCACGACAGCCAGCGGAACCCTTCCAAAACAGATGGATCAACGCAATATTCAAACATCAATGGTGCTCACGCTTGGCAAACCGCGGATCCTGTTTTCTTTGTTCGGAAAATACTCCGGGGGGATATGGGGGGCAGCGCCCCCCAAACCCAATATCATTCCGGCCGAAGGCCGACCGTTGAACAGATCAGAACTGTTCGCCGACCTCCCATTTCGCGATCAACGCGTTCAGGCTGCCGTCGTCTTTCATGGACTGAATGGCCATGTTGAATTTTTCTTTCAGCTCGCCGTCGCTTTCACGGATCCCCATGCCAACGCCGCCACCGATCAGTTCTTGCTGTTCCAACAACATCAGGTCCGCGTCGCCTTCTGCTATGGGGGCCAGGTAGGATTTGTCGGCCAGAACGGCGTCTGCTTCACCGCTTTTCACGGCTGCCACGGTTTCTTCTGGGGTCGCGTATTCCACCAACGTCATGCCATTTGCAGAAATGAAACCCGCTTGGATGGTGTTGGTTTGCGCTGCAATAACGCCGCCCTTCAGATCGGCGTCCATGGACATTGCCATGTATGCAGACGGATCAGGCTGTGTGTAGTTCTGTGTGAAGTCGATCACTTCATCACGTTCAGCAGTGATGGACATGCCAGCGATGATTGTGTCGTAGTTGCCCGATACCAAGTTCGGGATAATGCTGTCCCATTCGTTGGTGACCCACTCACATGTCAGCTCTGCGCGTTTGCACAACTCGTCGCCCAGTTCACGTTCGAAACCGTCCACTTCACCGGCGTCGTTGATGAAGTTGTATGGAGGGTATGCACCTTCAGTGCCCATGCGAACCGTTTCGCCGTGGCTGCCAGCAAGGGCCAGACCTGCCACCAAAGCAGCAGCGGCTGTTGTAAGAATAAGTTTTTTCATCGTTCGTCTCCCTTTGAACGGATTGAAGTGGAAAGATCAGGCCGCTACAGCAGACAAAAATTGCCGCAGTCGTGTTGATCTTGGGTTGGTAAACAAATCTTGCGGATGACCTTCTTCTTCGATCAGGCCGTTGTGCAAGAAAATAACGTGGTCGGACACATCCCGGGCCATGGCCATGTCGTGGGTCACGATCACCATGGTGCGTCCTTCTATGGCCAAGTCTTTGATAACCCGGATCACCTCTTGTTCCAATTCTGGGTCAAGAGCGGACGTGGGTTCATCAAACAAAAGGGCCTTGGGTTCCATGGCAAGCGCGCGGGCAATGGCGGCGCGTTGTTGTTGGCCGCCTGACAGTTGCGCGGGATACACATCGCATTTGTCCCCGATGCCCACTTTGGCCAATAATTTGCGGGCACGGTTTTCTACGGTTTCACGTTCTTGTTTCAACACCGTCAAAGGTGCTTCCATGACATTTTGCAAAATCGTCATGTGAGTCCACAGATTGAACTGCTGAAACACCATAGACAAATTTGTGCGCATGGCGGTCACTTGTGCGGCGTCTGCGGGGCGGCGCTTGGCGCCTTCGCCAGCCCAACTGACAGGGTTGCCTTCAAACAAAATTTCGCCTGCTTTAGAATGCTCCAACAAATTGCAGCACCGCAAAAGTGTGGATTTTCCTGATCCTGATGATCCGATCAGTGACACGACTGCCCCACGCTGGGCGACAAGATCAACGCCCTTCAGCACTTCTAAATCGCCGTAGGCTTTGTGCAGATCTTTGATTTCTAAGACAGGCGGTGTGGCCACGATTCCAAGATTCCCCAATGCATTTCACAGACGATACTGCACCGCGACTTGCGGGCACGCAATGGCGTTAACGTCGGGGCAAGGGCGGAATCGACAAGCTGCAATATGTTTCAGAAGGGATTTGTACCAAATCGAACAGCCCCAGCTGCGCCTTATCCGCAGGATGCAGCCCGTTTATGGCGGTTTTCACACCTTTGGCAATGCGGCCCGCATCTTGGGTTGGGGCAGTAATGAACGGCAAGGCAGGGGTGGGCTGTGTCCACTGCAAAACACGTAATTTCGTGGCGATTGGCCAATCGCGCTGCAAAAATTGCCAAGTCAAGGCGTCCAAAGACGCCACGTCCGCCCTACCATCCAATACGGCTTGGGCTGATGCAGCATGGCTTCCGGTTTGGAATTGGCGGGACCCGACAATGCCTTCGGTGCAGGGCGCGGCCCAACCCGATTGGGACAGAGGTTCGTTGTAAGCAAAGGTGAAATCGCCTGCCAAATCACCGCGCCAGTCCGACCGCGCCACAATCGCAGATCGGTAATATCCTGGTGGGCAATTTTTCAACCCAGGGTCAGGTGTGCCCACCAGGGCCACGTGACCATGCAACTTGGCCCGAAAGGGCAAACCGCATGTCTGGGAAAAGAACAGGTCAGGGCTTTGCCAATCAGCCCAGATATCTTGGGGGGTGGTAAGCGCCGGGGCGTCCGGCAACGCCCGCTGCACCAAAGTCCAAAATCGCCCTTGCGCCGCGCGCCCTGCGGGCACGTCGTACATGGGAAGATGGGCGATCACCCGGCGTTGATGGATTGTCGCGCCAGGGCGCTGTCGCGATCAGTGATGCCCAACAAAGGGGCGATCACGCGCAAGTACGCATTTTCATGGGCATCGCGGTCCCCATCGGCCAAGGCCACCCTCCAAAGATCAGCCATGACTGTGCCCCGGTCTTCCAGGGCAACGGCGTCTTTGATGACCCGGGTGAACCGCACGTCGTCGGGGGCGGCGTCTTCGGTGGCTTCCACTTCAGTGCGCAGGGCGGCGGCTTGGGCCGGTGTCAAATCAAAACGCGCCATCAACACCCGGTCCACAGTGGCAATTTCTTCAGCGGAATAATCATCATCGGACCGGGCCACGCGCACCAACAACATGGCCATGGCCACCTGGTCTGAAGGCACGGCATCGTCCGATTTGGACGGCTTGCGGGAAAAAAGAAAGTTCAACATGCCCCAAAGATAGGGCGCAGATCAGCATCGTTCAAGCGCGAGTCAGATTGCGCCGCCTTCCACAATCACCATATCCCCGTCAGCCACTGGATCGCGCAGGGCTTTGGCGGCTTGGTATTCGGGACTGTCGTAACAGGCTTGGGCAATGGCGAAGCTGTCAAATTCAAGAACAACGGTGCGGGGTTTCACATCCCCTTCGCGCACCTGTTGTTCACCGCCGCGCACCAAAAAGCGGGCGCCAAATTTTTCAAAGGCAACTGCATTTGCGGCGCGATATGCTTCGTAAGCATTTGGATCATCCACGCGCACATGGGCCACCCAATAACCCTTGGCAGTCATTCCAATGCGTTTTTCGCCAAAACCATGGCCCGTTCGGAAGACAGCGCAAAGATTTCAGCCACGTCGTTCACGACCTTTTCTTCGGAATGGTGGCGCAGGCCATCGGCCATCAGCACCTCCCACATGTCCGAAAACATGGCTTCGCGATCTTCTTCAGAAACACCGTTGGCCAGGATTTTGCCCAAGGCTTCTGTTTCGGGCATTACTTCTTCCAACTTTTCACATTCCGCGCGGAATTTGGCGGCTTGTACAGAATTCAGTCCCACGCGTTTGGCCAGCACCTGGTCAATGCGCTCTAGTTCTTCAAACAGATATGCTTTGTCTGCCTTGGCCACCCGCACCATCAAAGCACCAAAAGCGTGATTGGCATCGGCTTCCGGCAGCGGCGTTTTGTATGTGGCCGATTGTGAAAAGACGGACAAAAGTTTTTCAAACATATTTTACAAACCTCAAGATCGGGCACTCGCTGCGGTGCGTTCATCCTTGGTCAAAACACGCGGCGTTGCAATGGGACTGCGGTCTGATGTGAAGAAAGGGTTCTTTTTCCAATCTCCATTCAACCGCGCATTGATGGCCCGCAGGATAAATTTGCGCACCAATCGCCCCATGCCTTTGGTGGCTTTCGGGGCATTGTGCCCATGGGCAGCCTGTACATTCACCAAGGCTTGGTTTGGCCCTAATACTGAACCCACATCAGCTTGGGCCGGGGCCAATATCAAAGATGTGAATGGCACGCCTGGAGTGTGGGCGGTGTTGGCCATCGGTGTGTTGCAGCACGATGTATGCCACCGAAAAATGCCCTTTGGGGACAATCGCAAAAGCGCGATGTTTTCTGCACCGGTTTGCACGTCAATATCCGCTGGATTGCACTGGTTTAAAGCCGTGCCGCCGTTGCTGTCCAAGGTGGTGTCAGAGCCCAAATGCCGCGCAAACGCTTGGCAATCGGCGCAATAACAAATCGCCCGAGTGGCCGTTTTTGGTGTTGCATTGCGCAGCACCCAAGTTGTTTTTCCGCAATCACAAGAAAACGAAAGGCTTGTCATACCAACATCGATGTTTCTTTTGCCGCCCGCACGAAATCCTTGAACAAAGGATGCGGATCAAACGGTTTGGATTTCAGTTCTGGATGAAACTGAACACCGATGTACCAAGGATGATCGGCCACTTCCACGATTTCAGGCAAACGTCCGTCGGGGGACATGCCTGAAAAGATCAGGCCTTTTTCTTCCAATTGCTTTTTGAACTGAATGTCCACTTCATACCGATGGCGGTGGCGTTCTTCGATGGCGGTGGTGCCGTACACTTGGGCGACGCGGCTGCCTTCGGTCAATGTCGCGTCATATGCACCAAGGCGCATGGTGCCGCCCTTATCATCGTCGGCTTTGCGTTCCACTTTGTGGTTGCCTTGGACCCATTCTTTCAAATGATACACCACGGGGGTGAACCGTTTGCCGCCAGCCTCGTGGTCAAATTCTTCGGACCCTGCGTCTTTGACATCAATCAAGTTCCGCGCAGCTTCGATCACGGCCATTTGCATGCCCAAACAAATGCCCAAGTAAGGCACTTTGCGTTCGCGCGCGAATTGCGCGGCTTTGATTTTGCCTTCGGTGCCGCGTTCGCCAAACCCACCCGGCACAAGGATGGCGTCAAACCCTTCCAAATGGGGGGCAGGGTCCTCTTTCTCGAACAATTCGGCATCCACCCATTCAATGTTCACCTTAACCCGGTTGGCCATGCCACCGTGGGTCAAAGCTTCTTTGATGGATTTATAGGCGTCTTCTAGTTGCGTGTATTTGCCCACGATGGCGACTTTCACATCGCCTTCGGGATTGATGACGCGGTCTTTTACGTCCAGCCATTTGTCCAACTGCGGTTTAGGCGCGGGGTTGATGCCAAACGCATCCAAAACGGCTTGGTCCAGCCCTTGGGCATGGTACGCCAGTGGCGCTTCATAGATTGATTTCAAATCATAGGCGGCCACCACCGCTTCTTTGCGGACGTTACAGAACAGCGCAATCTTTTCGCGTTCTTTTTCCGGGATGTGGTGTTCGGACCGGCATACCAACACGTCAGGGGCAATCCCGATGGATTGCAGCTCTTTAACGCTGTGCTGGGTGGGTTTGGTTTTTAACTCACCGCTGGCGGCCAGATAAGGCAACAACGTCAGGTGCATGAAAATGCATTGCCCGCGTGGTTTGTCATGGCTGAATTGGCGAATGGCTTCAAAGAAGGGCAAGCCTTCAATGTCCCCCACCGTGCCGCCGATTTCACACAGCATGAAATCCACTTCTTCGTCGCCCAAGTGCAGGAAATCTTTGATTTGATTGGTGACGTGGGGAACAACTTGGATGGTTTTGCCCAAGTAATCGCCACGACGTTCTTTTTCCAAAACGTCTGAATAAATGCGCCCCGAACTCACCGAATCTGTTTTGCGTGCGGCCACACCGGTGAACCGTTCGTAGTGACCCAGGTCCAAATCCGTTTCGGCCCCATCATCAGTGACAAACACTTCACCGTGTTCAAAGGGGGACATGGTGCCGGGATCAACGTTCAAATACGGATCCAATTTGCGCAACCGCACAGAAAATCCCCGTGCTTGCAACAATGCACCCAACGCCGCAGATGCCAAACCCTTGCCAAGCGAAGACACAACGCCGCCAGTTATGAAGATATATCGCGCCAAGAGAAGCCCCCGTGATCATTAACTGTGCGCACAGATTTCCATGCATCACGGGATTAATCCTCTAACGCGGAAGCGGCGATTCTACAATCGGGCTGGCCACATAAAGTGGCCGACCCGTCAAATTTTTCAAGATATAGCTATTAATCTGCCACAGGCAGCAGCGGACCATCGTCTGCTGCAGGGGGCAACAAGCCTTCGCCCAAGGTGCCATCGCCGCCTTCAGCGGGTTGGGACAGCTGGTCCAAAACTGAGCTTCCGGCGCTGTTGCGCGCTTCGATAACTGTCAGCGCCAAAGACGTGCAAATAAAAGCGGCTGCCAAAATCCAAGTGGCTTTGCCCAAAGCTGTGGCCGCTGCACGGCCCGACATGGCCCCGCCACCACCGCCGCCGCCCATACCCAGGCCGCCCCCTTCGGACCGTTGCAACAGCACGATCCCAATCAAAGACAGGGCCAGTAAAAGGTGAACGATCAAAATGACGTTTTGCATGGGGCTTCCTCGGGCTCGACGGATGTTATCTATGCAAGGGGCATGGCTTTGCCAACACCTAAGTTTGCAGTTTCATCCCCCGCGCGATTTCGCTACACCGCAACGGGTTTGTACGGGGACGGAGTGATCCATGGCCAATGTAGTCGTAGTCGGCACCCAATGGGGTGATGAAGGAAAAGGCAAAATCGTCGATTGGCTTTCGGAACGGGCCGATGTCATCGCGCGGTTCCAAGGGGGGCACAACGCCGGCCACACGCTTGTGATCGGTGAATCGGTCTATAAACTGCATGCTTTGCCGTCTGGCGTGGTGCGCGGCGGCAAATTGTCAGTGATCGGCAACGGTGTGGTTTTGGACCCTTGGCACCTGTTGAAAGAGATTGAAACCATTCGCGCCCAAGGCGTCGATATCAGCCCAGACAATTTGATGGTGGCGGAAAACACGCCGCTAATTCTTCCGCTGCACGGCGAATTGGATCGTGGGCGCGAAGCGGCAGCCAACCCAGACGCAAAAATCGGAACCACTGGGCGCGGCATTGGTCCTGCATACGAAGATAAAGTGGGCCGCCGGGCCATTCGCGTGGCGGATTTGGCAGACAAAGCCACGCTTGAAGCCCGCGTGGATCGTGCGTTGGAACACCACAACGCCCTGCGCAAAGGTTTGGGCATGACCGCCGTGAACCGCGCTGATCTGATTGCCGCCCTGGAAGAAATTGCGCCAGCGGTTTTGGAATACGCCGCTCCGGTGTGGAAAGTGCTGAACGAAAAACGCAAAGCTGGCAAACGCATCTTGTTCGAAGGCGCCCAAGGGGCGTTGCTGGACATTGATTTCGGAACTTATCCTTTTGTGACGTCATCCAACGTGATTGCGGGGCAAGCTGCGGCCGGTACTGGCCTTGGCCCCAACGCGATCAACTACGTTCTGGGAATCACCAAAGCCTACACCACCCGTGTGGGGGAAGGGCCTTTTCCAACGGAACTGGAAGACGCAGATGGGCAACGCCTGGGCGAACGCGGCCATGAATTTGGCACCACAACGGGCCGTCAGCGCCGGTGTGGCTGGTTTGATGCCTGTTTGGTGCGCCAGACATGCGCCACGTCCGGGGTTGCGGGCATTGCCCTGACCAAGCTGGATGTCTTGGACGGTTTTGAAACCCTGAAAATTTGCACAGGGTATGATTTGGACGGTGAAACGCTGGACTATTTGCCAACAGCCGCAGACCAGCAGGCACGTGTGACACCGATTTACGAAACCATGGACGGCTGGTCTGAAAGCACAGCTGGCGCACGGTCTTGGGCTGATTTGCCCGCGCAAGCCATCAAATACGTGCGTCGGATTGAAGAGTTGATCGATTGTCCTGTTGCCCTAGTTTCCACATCACCCGAACGCGATGACACCATTCTGGTGACGGACCCGTTCGCGGATTGATCGCGACAGCAGGAGGCGCAAGTGGCCTTAAGTTACAAAGCCCGGCGGCGCTGGGCGCTTATAATTTTGGTCTTGGGATTGCCAATTTACATCATGCTGGCGGTGGCATTAATGGTGTCTATCACCACCTATATCGCCCGCCCGCCACTGATCTTGGAACTGCTGATTTATATCGCCCTGGGTATCGTGTGGGCGATCCCCCTGAAATTTGTGTTCATGGGGATCGGACAAGCAGACCCTGATGCAGACCAACAAACGCCGGAAGATTAACCCGCTTTTTTGCCGTTCAAACCGAATTGGCTGTCCTCATCCAAGCGGAACCGCCCGTTGCCTTCGCGGATCAGTGTGCCGGACCGGATCATCTTGCCAAATTCCCGTAATCCGTCTTCGCGCGAATAGTCGCCTTCGCGGACCCGCAAGAACCGGCCCAGGACTTGGGGGCGCGAAAAGTGTTCGTGCCCTTCCACAATGGAGACATAGGCCGCTGACGCTTCCAGCAAATCACCCAGATCTTGGGATTCAATCAATCGCAAATACTGTTTAAAGTTCATGCCTTCATCGATGGCTTGTTCTGTGGCTGATTGAACCACTTGGCCCAATTCTTCGTCGTCCAGATCGTCCGCCATGTCGTATGGGTTTTCATCCAGGTCAACCCGCTGTTCGGCCACCAGTTTCAAAGGTGTTTTGGTGGGCGGGACCGGTGTATCGGCAACGGATGCATCCAAATCATCGCGGAATACTTTTTCGTCTGCTTTACCGGCTTGGCCGAGCCCCAGATCGTCTTGTGCAGCGGCCACAGCAGCCCTGGCGCGGCCCATGTTTTCCCGGCGGTCCCGTTGTTCGGGATCATCCATTTCCGCTTCTGTTTCTGACATCAGCCGGTCCAGATCTGCATTTTCCGTCAAATCCACCGACGCTGGCGCATCTTCCAGCGCTTTTCGCGGTTGGGATTTTGGGTCCGGGGCGTCTGCTGGGGCATCTTCAATGATATCTACGCCAGCCGCGCCAGCGTCTTCGGCCGCACCCAGTTCTTGGGCCAGTTCGGCTTCCAAATCTTCCAAGTCAAAATCTTCAGACACGCCTTCCAAATCATCCAGCCCATCGAGATCAGCTGGGGACAGGCTTGCCTTTTCTGCCACGGCAGCGGCGCCGCCCGCAATTTCAGCACGCAAAGAGTCCAGTTCTGACTTTTTGATTTTCACGACCCGTGGGCGCGTGATGGTTTTTTGCGGTTCAGCCGCTTTGGGTGCAATGTCCGTGTCCAGTTCCACCGCACCAGTTTCCAGATCGGTCATATCATTGATATGTTCGTCCTCTGTGAACGGTGCTGCATCGATGGGATCTTGGTCCACGACGTTGCGGATGCGGGCCAGTTTTTCGGTGATGGATCCTGTCTCTGAGGCTTCAGTTTGGGTGACTTCGGCCTCAGTCTGACGGTCACGGGACAGTTCGGCCAATTCATCCAGATCCGGGTCGCGTAAGGCGGCGGCCTTGGCTTCGGCTTCAATTTTGGCGCGTTCTTCAGCCAGGGCTTTGGCGCGTGCGTCCGCCTCTGCTTTTTCTTGGGCTTCAATTTTGGCGCGTTCTTCGGCTTCAGCTTCGGCTTCTAACTTGGCACGCTTTTCGGCCAGGGCTTTGGCTTTGGCATCGGCTTCTTGTTTGGCGCTCGCTTCGGCTTCGATCTTGGCTTTTTCTTCGGCCAGGGCTTTGGACCGGGCATCGGCAGCTTCTTTTTCCAAAGCTTCCGCTTTTTCGCGCTCTTGTGCTTCCGCCTTGGCTTTTGCATCTGCTTTGGCTTTGGCCTCAGCAGCCGCTTTTTCTTCTGCTTCTTTTTCGGCGCGTGCCTTTGCCTCGGCCTCTTGCTTGGCCTTTGCGTTTTGCTGTGCTTTTCGCTTTGCATCGGCTTCTTGCTGGGCGCGTTCTTTTGCTTTTGATGCTTTTGCTTCGGCTTCGGCCTTTTGGCGTTGCTGTTCCGATAGGTCCGGCGCGTCAGCGGGCAGGGCCATCAAGGCGTCTTCGTGCAGCCCATCCAGAACATCACCGCTGTCGGCGTTTTCAGCCAAGCCGGTGTCCTGGGAAATGCGGTCATCTTGGGATGCAGCTTCTTCTGGGGGTGTTTCAGCCACGGCAACGGCAGCAGGGGCAGGGCGCAACACCACGGAATTCCCGGCCAATTCACCCGAAACTTGCCTTGCCAGTTCTTTTTCAGCGATTCTTGCCAGCACATCTGCATCGGGCTGCGGTGGCACAGCGCCAAAATAGCGGTCGTCGGCGGCCAGGTCCCGGAAGTATTCCGCGATGGCTTTCATTGTATCAAAACTGTCGTCAAATCCTTCCAAGGTGCAGGAAAACACCCCGTAAGAAACTGTAAGAACTTTGTTATTCGCAACCATTTTTAGGCCCCGCGTGGCTTTCGATTCGTATTTTCGTCAAATTGGTATGATCCCTGAAACGGCCGGCAATGGTCCGTTCCTGGGGCGTTTCCTGCGTTTTTTCTGGGCAGGATTGTGGTGCATTCCTTCGACGATTGGTAGATATCCCCATGATTTGCCTCAATTTACACTCAAACGGGCCGATTCTTCTAATCGGTGGTGGGCCAGTTGATGCCTCAGTGCTGAAAACCGCCGATGCGCAGTGCGATAAGGTGCTGTGTGTGGATAGTGGTTTGGTCCATGCCCATGCAAATGAGATTACACCTGATCTTTTGTCTGGGGATTTTGATTCCTTGGATCCGACCCTGGTGCACGATGTGCCCACACAGCCCACGCCGGACCAGGATTTCACGGATTTTGAAAAGGCCTTGGGCCTTTGCACGGCCCCTTTGGTGGTGGCTGCCGGGGTTTTGGGCGGTCGATTGGATCACCAGTTGGCCACGTTTTCGACCTTGGTGAAAGCGTCCATGCCTGTGGTGGCGGTGGATCGGGATGTCTGTGTTTTTGCGGTGCCAGCGGGCAAAGAAATGTCAATTCCGCTGCCAAAGCTTGCGCCGGTTGCGTTGTATCCTTTGTTGGCCACCACGGTGACCAGCCGAGGCGTGGCCTGGCCGTTAGATCAGGCCCCCATGGCCCCGGACGGATTGATCGGCACGTCCAATCATATGGTAGGGGATGTTTTCACTGTGCAGGCAGACGCGTCGGGGTTGTTGGTAATCGTGCCCTTCAAAGCACTGGCAGCTGTTATTGCGGCTTTCGGGATTTCGGGGCGCTGATTAAAACCATCAGGCCCGCCCCCACAACAATCACGATGCCCAACGCCGCTAATCCATTGGGCAGTTCTTGAAAGAACACCCAGCCAAACAACGC
>JAHDCP010000062.1:0-1093 GCA_020629775.1 Planktomarina sp. | reverse complement strand
CCAGTGAACACCACTGCCACAGCCACCGGTAAAAGCGCAGGCCAGCCCACGCGGGCAAAACTGGGTTGCACCACCAAAAGGGTTCCCACAAATCCCACCAAGCACATGATTGCTTGCAGTTTGCTGGGCGGCTCCCCGGTAAGCCAACCCGTGGTGATGATGAAAAACGGCATCACATAAGCGATGGCCAAAGCATCTGCCAAAGGCAGGAACCGCAATGACAAAAAGAAACACGAAATTGCGAACAAGTGTAAAAGGGATCGCAGAACCACCAGGCCCAAGATACCTGGCTGCCCCCATGTTTGCGCGCGAGCGCGCCACAAACTGGGGCGGACCAAAAGGATCGGGGTCAAAAACCGCACCAAAACCACCATCATCAAGGGCAATGCTGCACCGATCATTTTCACGAACGCTTCTGACAGCGGGGCCATGACGCAAAAGCCCACCATCAGCAAAATGCCCAAGCGTGTGGTGTCGCGTGAGTCAGTCATCAGCAGTTGGGTACGTTCACAGCCAACCCACCAAGGGATGTTTCTTTGTATCGTTCATCCATATCGCTGCCGGTTTGGCGCATGGTTTCAATGCAGGCATCAAGGGGCACCAAGTGGGTGCCATCGCCGCGCAAGGCCAAGGATGCCGCCGACACCGCTTTGATGCAACCCAACCCGTTGCGTTCAATGCAGGGCACTTGCACCAGGCCTTTGACCGGATCACAGGTCATGCCCAGGTGGTGTTCCAGTGCAATTTCGGCGGCGTTTTCCACCTGTTCTGGGGTGCCGCCCATCACTGCACACAGTCCTGCAGCTGCCATGGCCGCCGCGCTGCCGACTTCGGCTTGGCACCCGCATTCTGCCCCTGAAATGCTGGCGTTGTATTTGATAAGCCCGCCGATGGCGGCAGCTGTCAGTAAGAATTCGGGCATCTTGGTCACGGTGGCCCCGGGCACATGATCCAACCAATAACGGATCGTGGCGGGCACCACACCCGCAGCACCATTGGTGGGCGCGGTGACCACTTGACCACCGGCGGCATTTTCTTCGTTCACTGCCATGGCGTACACCGACATGAAGTCATTGATGGTGTGGGGGGCTGT
>JAHDCP010000144.1 GCA_020629775.1 Planktomarina sp. | reverse complement strand
ATCGTGACCATCTTGTGCGACTACGGCACACGGTATCAGTCCAAATTGTTCAACCCAGATTTTTTGCGGTCCAAAGGGTTTGATGTTCCAGCTTGGTTGGAAACATCCCCTGAAATTCCAACTGTGTTCGAGGCATAGTCCATGATCCTTCGCCTTGCGGGTGTTCTTTTAGCCCTGGTTTTGTGGTGTTCCACCGTCCTTGCGCAAACGGACAGTCCGGATTTTGACGCCTGGTCAAACACTGCACAGCGGGCAGAAAGGGCCATTGAGAACGCACAAGCCTCGGATCAGGCATTATCCACGCTGCGGGCAGAACTGGATGGATGGCGCCAGGAATTTTCTTTGGCACGTTCCGCCAACAGCACCCGTCTGACCACACTGAATGACCAGTTGGCCGCCCTGGGGGATGCCCCAGCAGATGGCGCAACGGAGCCCGCCGTGATTTCTGAAAGGCGCGCATCTTTGTTGGCAGAAATTGATCGTTTGGGCACGCCACGTCTGGCCGCGATTGAAGCATTTGCCCGTGCCGATGGGTTGGTGGGGGAAATCGACGGTATTTTGGACAGCCGCCAAACCAACGCGTTGTTCGCCCGCGGCGAAAGTCCACTGAACCCGGCGTCGTGGTTGCCCGCTGTTGGTGCATTCACCAATACCATTCAAGGGCTTGTGACAGGGGTTACCGGTGCCATCAACAGCCCTGCACAACGCGAACAAGCCATCGACCGGTTGCCGTTCGTCGTCTTGATGGTGGTGTTGGCTGGGTTACTTATTTTGCGATCTAAACCCGTGCTTATGGCCTTGGCCCGACCCGTCTTGCAGCGTGAAACCGCTGCCAGTGGGGGATTGGCCCGTTTTTTGGTGACGACGGGCGCGTTGGCGTTGAACTTGGTGGGTGTCTATTTCTTGATCATGGCACTGCAGACCTTGGAATTTTATGGCCCCCGCGGGGCCAAACTTCTGGATGCCATGCCCGCAGCAGCGGTGATCGTTTTTGTTGGATTTTGGTTGGCGGATGCAGCCCGCAATGTGGCTTGGCGCACCAAGCGATTGGTGGCTGCAGTGCGCTGGGGCGCGGGCATTTTGGGCGTGCGAATCCTGCTCGCACCGGTTTTCGCAGTGGATGGATATTCTGCACGCATCTTTGGGGTATTGGACTTTGTCTTTATCGTTTTGGCTGCGTTGGCTTTGTTCGTGGTGGGGCAAGCCTTCAGGCGCAAGAAACTTACCCCAGCGGAAGACAGCGCTGATGGTCCGGGTTTATCTGTGGCCTTGCGCCAATATGCAGGGTACGGGGCAATGTTGGTGGCCGTTGTCAGCCCGGCACTGGCGGCCTTTGGGTATGGTGAAGCTGCGGCCCGCATGGTGTTTCCCATGGCGTTGTCTTTGGGCGGTTTGGCGACACTGTCACTCATCTTCGAAGCCGTGCGCGATGCCTTGTCTTGGGTCGGTGGGCCCAATTCGCGGGCCCGTGACGGGTTGTGGCCTATATTCATAAACATGTGCATTGGGCTGGCTGCATTGCCCGCATTTGCATTGGTGTGGGGTGTTCGCCAGTCATCGTTGGCAGAACTTTGGGCTACGGTGCGGACCGGGGTTCAGGTGGGGGGCACTACCATTTCCCCTACAGCGCTGTTCACCTTGGTGATTGTGTTTGTCATCGGCGTTTTGCTGACCCGGCTTTTGCAGCGCGCCTTGTCAGTTAACGTGTTGCCGCGCACCCAAATGGATGTAGGCGGACGCACTGCGATTGTCAGTGGTTTAGGGTACCTCGGGATTTTTCTGGCAGGGATTATTGCTATCACCAGCGCCGGGATTGATCTGTCATCGTTGGCCATCGTGGCGGGCGCTTTGTCCGTAGGAATCGGCTTTGGTTTGCAAAACA
Source organism: Planktomarina sp. (assembly GCA_020629775.1). Taxonomy (GTDB): domain Bacteria; phylum Pseudomonadota; class Alphaproteobacteria; order Rhodobacterales; family Rhodobacteraceae; genus Planktomarina. The sequence goes on along the minus strand of JAHDCP010000144.1, from coordinate 646 downwards.
TCGTGTCGAACTTTGTGTCCGGCATCATTTTGTTGATTGAACGTCCCATCAGTGAAGGGGACTGGATCGAGGTGGGTGGCCACATGGGGTATGTCCGCGATATTTCTGTGCGATCCACCCGGATTGAAACGTTTGACAAAACCGACGTAATCGTGCCCAACGCAGATTTTGTGTCAGGGACGGTCACGAACTATACCCGCGGCAACACCACGGGGCGCATCATTGTGCCCGTTGGCGTGGCCTATGGCACGGACACACGCAAAGTGCAGGACATGTTGTTGGAAATCGCCCAAGCGCACCCAATGGTTTTGTTGAATCCTGGGCCGTCTGTGGTGTTCCAAGGGTTCGGAGCTGACAGCCTGGAATTTGAAATTCGTGCCATATTGCGGGACGTGACTTGGGGCCTGACGGTGAAAACCGAAATGAACCACCAAATTAACGAAGCCTTCACGAAACACGGCATCGAAATCCCTTACGCACAACGCGATATTTGGATCCGCAACCCCGACGCGTTGCCAGGACTTACGCCTTCGGAAAATTCCTAAATCCCCCCTTGCAACTGCGCCCCCCGGCCACTAAACCGCCCCCCAGTGGACAGGTGGCCGAGTGGTCGAAGGCGCACGCCTGGAAAGTGTGTAGGCGGGAG
>JAHDCP010000061.1 GCA_020629775.1 Planktomarina sp. | reverse complement strand
CGATGGCGCGGTTGGCGATCACTTCGTTGGCGTTCATGTTGGACTGCGTGCCTGACCCGGTCTGCCACACCACCAATGGGAAATGGTCATCCAGCTTGCCGTCCACCACCTCACGGGCGGCTTTTTGCACAGCGTCCCCCAACTTGGCGTCCAAGGCACCGCGATCTGTGTTTGCCCGCGCACAGGCTTCCTTAATTACCCCCAACGCACGGACAATGGCCACGGGCTGGCGTTCCCAGCCGATGGGGAAGTTCATCAAAGATCGTTGGGTCTGAGCGCCCCAGTATTTGTTCGTTGGAACTTCCAGGGGGCCAAAGCTGTCTGTTTCTGTGCGCGTGTCGGTCATCGTTTTGCCTTTGGGAACTGTTTCCCAAGGGATAGCCCCGGGAAGGCCCGGGTGCAACGCGGCTTTAAGTTTTGCGGAACGCGTCCAATGACACAACTTCTGCCGCCTGTTGGGGCTTGTCGTCCTCTTCCGGTTCGACTTCTGGGATCACTTCGATTTCGGCTTCTTCTTCGAAATCTTCATCATCGGCTTCAAAGCGCAGGCCAAATTCAACGGACGGGTCCACAAAGGTGCGAATGGCTTTGAACGGAATATAAAGTGGTTCTGGCGAATCGCCAAAATTCAAGGTGATGGCAAATCCAGCACCATCCACCGCCAGATTGTCGAACCAATGCTGAATGACCACGGTCATTTCGTCTTGGTATCTGTCTTTCAGCCAGTCAGCCAACTCTGCGTCGGGGTGATTGGTGTCGAACGTTACAAAGAAGTGGTGTTCGCCGGGCAGTTTCCCAGTGGTTTCGATGTCGCGCAGCACACGGGCAATCAGACTGCGCATCGCGTCATGCATCAGGTTGCCATAGTGAATTTCATCGGACTCGGACATGATTACCCCCACAGTTCCCACGACCATAGCACCTTGCACCAAAATGCAAAGCGCCGTTGGAGGATTTTAGCCTTCTGCTTCTGCGGAAAGACGATCTTCAAAGCTGAGTGCGATAAACTCGGGCATGTGATCGCCCATACCCTGAACCTTGGGACCTGTGTCTTCGTTGCGACGCCCACGACCACGCCCGCGTCCGCGCGAATTGGTGTTTTCGCGATCTGCATCCTTTTGAACTGGCTTTTCTTGGGCCACTTCTTGGGGTTCGGGTTTATCTTCAGATTTCGTGCGGCGCCCCCGTTTGGGTGCAGGCTTATCAGCGGCATCATCACTGCGCGCTTCTTTTGCCTTGCGGTCTGCTGGGGCAGGCAAGGGGTTTTCGGCCCTTGGAATTTCCAATTCCACCAGGCTTTCAATGGCCGTCAAATTCTTTTCGTCGCGCGGAACGCAGATCATCAAAGCTGTGCCCAGTTTGCCGGCCCGGCCCGTGCGGCCGATACGGTGCACATAGTCTTCTGCGTGGCCGGGTACATCAAAGTTGATGACGTGGCTGACGTTCGGAATGTCCAATCCGCGCGCCGCAACGTCGGACGCGCACAGGAATTTCAACGATCCATCGCGGAACCCGTTCAGGGTTTCCATCCGCTTGGATTGGTCCAGGTCTCCGTGGATTGGTGCGGCATCAAACCCATACTTTTTCAATGACTTAGCGCAGATATCCACATCCGTTTTACGGTTGCAGAAAATGATGGCGTTTTTCAACCCATCGCCTTCGCGTTCAATCATGGCGCGCAACAGTTTACGCTTTTCGGTGCCTTCGCGGTCGCGACGGCTGGCTTTGAATTCCACCACCGATTGGGTGATATTTTCAGACGTTGTCGCTGCGCGGGCCACTTCGATTTTGGCCGGGGCTGACAGGAATGTATTGGTGATCCGTTCAATTTCAGGGGCCATCGTGGCGCTGAAAAACAGGGTTTGGCGAGTAAATGGCGTCAGGCCAAAGATGCGTTCGATGTCTGGGATAAAGCCCATGTCCAACATCCGGTCAGCTTCGTCCACCACCATGATTTGCACGCCGGTCAACAGCAGTTTGCCGCGTTCGAAATGGTCCAGCAAACGGCCCGGTGTTGCGATCAACACGTCAACACCCCGGTCAATCAGCTGATCTTGTTCTTTAAAGCTGACCCCACCAATCAACAGCGCTTTGGTCAGTTTCGAATACTTTGTATAGGCGTCAAAGTTTTCCGCCACTTGGGCTGCAAGTTCGCGCGTGGGGCACAAAACCAAAGACCTTGGCATTCTTGCACGGGCCCGACCGCGCGCCAACAGGGTGATCATCGGCAATGTAAAACTTGCAGTTTTCCCGGTGCCGGTTTGGGCGATCCCCAACACGTCTTTGCCTTCAAGGGCAGGGGGGATGGCCCCTTCTTGAATCGGTGTGGGTTCGGTATAGCCAGCGTCGTCGATGGCTTTGAGAACCTTTTTATCAAGGTTCAGATCAGAAAATTTCGTCATGCGTATCCGTTTTTGGGCAGAGTGCCCGGTCAAACAGGCGCATGTTCATCGCGCCCACATCGCGGTGGCCCCCTATGGGCCTGGGAACTCCTTAATGAAGTGTCCTGCGAAGGTCAAATTTCACTTACAGTTGTGCCAAACGATCTGCAAAAATGCGGTTTCGCTTTTCTTCCAATTCCAATGGGCAAACCCGCAAAAGCCCTTCTTTTTCCAGGGCTTTGCGCAGGCGCGGGGTGTCCAAACAAACCTCATCATACAGGCCACGAAGACCCGTATCCCCCAGCTCTTCCAGCAGGGTTTTGAACAGTTCGTGCCGTGAAACACCGTCCCAGGCGGGCAGTTCTTTGCGATAGGATCCGTGTTCCATGCGGTACGCCAACATGGAGCGAAATTGGTCCCAACTGCTGGCGTGGGCGTGGCATAAGATCAGGTCCGGGTCGGTTGTTTCTGCCAGGCTTCGGGTGCCATTTTGGAACACATTATGGATCTTAATGCGCAGCCCTTCCAAACCGGTGCGCACGAAAACTTTGCCGGCGGTATGGCCAATAAAGCCGCCCCTCAGAAATTCGCCATAAGCCGGATAAACGCGTTGGGCCACTTGGCGACCGGCGCCTTTGTTCCAGGAAATTCGCGCCTTAAAGGCAGTGCCGTCGCCTTGCAACATTTCCACCGGGGGCAGTCGTAAAGACAGTGTTTCGTCGTTTTGCCGCGTCAAAACATCCGTAATATCAATGCCTTGGCTGGGCCAAATGAATTCATCCACATCGATGTGCGCGAACCAAGTTGCGAATTTTCGCATGCGCCGATACGCGTGGTTGGCGTTGATGGATTGCCGTGCGCGGTGTTCATCGGGGCGCTGGCCGTGTTTGGCCCACCACTTATCATCACACAGTTTAGTGGTGACACCGTCCATGCCCGCCAGCATATCGCGCGCTGCCATATTGGCGTCATCCAAATACACAAAGACCCGTGCGGCCCCTGCGTCCAAGTGATAGGCCACAAAATCCAGCACCTCCGAAACGGGTGCTTTGATCGTGGCCGCAACGCCCCATGTGCCTGGGGCGTTGGTCACAACATCATTTCCTTGGTGGCGGTTAACGCAACGTCCGGGAAGTCCCGCGCCACGCGATCAATGTCCCATTGCAGGCGGGTGAGGTAGACAAGATCGCCGTCGTTATCCAAGGCCATGTGCTGTTTGTTTTTGTCCGCGAAGATATCGCAATTTGCTTTCGATCCGTTGACCCAACGGGCCGATGTGAATTGCGACGGTTCAAACCGGACGGGCAGGCCATATTCCAATTCGATTCGGCTGGCCAAAACTTCAAACTGCAACGCCCCCACAACACCGACGATAAAGCCCGATCCCAGGGAAGGCTTAAACACTTTGGCCGCACCTTCTTCGGCAAATTGCATCAACGCCTTTTCCAAATGCTTGGCTTTCAGCGGATCGCCCGCCCGGCAGTTTTGCAAAAGCTCCGGTGCAAAGGATGGAATGCCAGTGGCCCGCAGGTTTTCGCCTTCGGTCAGGGTGTCGCCGATGCGCAGCTGGCCGTGGTTGGGAATGCCGATGATATCGCCCGCCCAGGCTTCTTCTGCCAATTCGCGGTCACTGGCCAAAAACAACACCGGGTTGGAAATCGACATGGGTTTCTTGGCGCGAACATGGGTCAATTTCATGCCGCGTTTAAAGTGGCCTGACGCCAAACGCACAAAGGCCACGCGGTCCCGGTGCTTGGGGTCCATGTTGGCCTGAACTTTGAACACAAAGCCGGAAACCTTTGATTCTTCTGGTAAAATTTGGCGCGGTTCTGCCTTCTGGGGTTGGGGTTCGGGGCCGAAATCCGCGATGCCCTGCATCAATTCTTGAACGCCGAAACTGTTGATCGCAGACCCAAACCAAATCGGGGTCATGGTGCCATCCAACAGGGCCTGGCGGTCCAGTTTGGGCAGCAATTCGCGGGCCATTTCGATCTCTTCCAAGAAGGTGTCCAACAAATCAGCGGGCACATGGTCCGCCAATGCCGGATCATCCAGACCTTTGATCTCAATGCTTTCTGCCACCTTGTTGCGGTCCGCGCGGTCCATCAGTTCCAAGCGGTCGCGCAGAATGTCATAGGTGCCGATGAAATCCCGACCACGGCCAATGGGCCAGGCCGCCGGGGTGACATCAATCGCCAAGTTTTCTTGAATTTCATCAATAATTTCAAAGGTATCGCGGCTTTCGCGGTCCATCTTGTTACAGAACGTCAAGATCGGCAGATCGCGCAGACGGCACACTTCAAACAGCTTTTGCGTTTGGCTTTCCACGCCTTTGGCCCCGTCAATCACCATCACGGCGGCATCCACCGCCGTCAGCGTGCGGTACGTATCTTCGGAAAAGTCAGAGTGGCCAGGCGTGTCCACCAAATTGAACCGGAAAGTGTTGATTTCATTTGTGAAATCAAACGACATGGCGGATGCAGACACCGAAATGCCCCGGTCTTGTTCCATTTTCATGAAGTCGGATCGCGTGCGGCGCGCTTCGCCTTTGGCGCGCACTTGGCCAGCCATCTGAATGGCACCCCCGTACAACAGGAATTTTTCGGTCAGCGTGGTCTTACCCGCATCGGGGTGGCTGATGATCGCGAAGGTCCGCCGGCGGGCGATTTCGGGGGGCAGGGAGGGACGGTTGGTTAACATAACGCGCGTATAGGTAAGGAATTCATTGGCGTCCATCATTGCCAGGGTCACACTCTGTGCACAAGCTGTACACCGCCCGTAAACCGCAAGGTGCGCTGCGGATTTATTGGCTTGGTATTGGACGGGCCAAATTGAAAACAATCCCAATGATAAAACCCTGCACGTGTTGTGGCACAATGTGCAGCGTTGGGAAATTTGCGACATTTTGCGGGTGAAGGACCCGAACACCAACCTTCTATCGCGGTTTGGGCCGGACTACATTTTTGAAAACGTTGACTCAGAAAAGTCAAAAAGATTAATATATGAATGAATAATATAGTAATGACCCAGTGCTGCGCTTTGATCGATCTTTGCCGATGATGCTGAATTTCACCCTGGACGGGGTGATGCCGCTGTACCGTGAACTGTTTGCTCAACATGATCTTACGGATCAGCAATGGCGCATTTTGCGGGTGCTGTGGGATGTGGGGCAGGCGAATTCGGTGCAACTGGCCCAGGCCACGTTGTTGCCCAAGCCCAGCTTGGTGGGGATTTTGGACCGCTTGGAAAAGAAGGGCCTTATCGCGCGGGTCAGGTCAAAGACGGATCGGCGCAATGTGACCATCACCCCAACCGCCGAAGGGCGGGCGTTGGCGCAAGTTGTGTTGCCTCAAGCGGAAGCCATTCACATCCATCTTCGTGGTTTGATGCCAGACGATGACTGGGACCGCCTGGTGGGCATTTTGGATGAGTTTCAGCGCAAGTCTAAAGCCACCAGATTGGGGGATATTTTGCCTGCCCCCGAAGTTGATATCACAAAAGGAGCCGACAATGTTTGACAGCCAAATGAAAAATGGTGCGGGGATCCGGACAGGCGCGCAATATCTGGCCGGCTTGCAAGACGATCGCGAAATTTGGACCGGGGGCCAACGCATTGCTGACGTGACCCAAGCTGTAGGCATTGCCAATGGCGCAGCCACGTTGGGGCGGTTTATGGACCGGCAATTTGATCCGGCCTATCAAGACAAAGTCACGTATCTGGATTCGGATGGCACCCGGTGCGGGATGTCGTTCAAAATGCCCAAATCTGTGGAAGACGTGAAAGCCAAGGGCGCTGCGTTTTACGAATGGGCCACGTGGTCCAACGGCATGTTTGGGCGCACGCCGGATTATAAGAATGCGTCCGTCATGTCGTTTGCCGCGGCCACGGGGTTCTTGGCGCAAAACACCAAAGGCCAAGGCGATTACGCCGCCAACATGACCGCGTTTTACGATTATGTGCGCACCAACGATAAGGTGCTGACCCACACATTGGTGAATCCGCAAGTCAGCCACGCCCAAGCGGCGGCGGGCAAGTTCAATTCGGATGTGGCGTTGCATGTCACCAAAGAAACGGACGCCGGAATTTACGTATCTGGCGCGCGCCTGCTGGCCACTTTGGGCCCCTCGGCGGATGAGATTGAGGTGTTCCCTTCCACTGTGTTGAAGGCGGACCCAGATAACATCCCGTTCGCGTTTGCCTTTGCCATTCCCATCGCAACGCCGGGTTTGAAAATGATTTGCCGCGATACCTATGACCATGGCAAATCCCATTTCGATGCGCCCCTTGCATCGCGGTTCGAAGAAATGGACGCCGTGGTGATTTTTGACAATGTGTTTGTGCCTTGGGAACGGCTGTTTCTTTATGGCCAACCAGAGCTGTGCAACCAGGCGTTTGGCACCACCAACGCCGTCGTGCATATGGCCCACCAAGTGGCGTGCGGAAAGCTGGCCAAGGCGGAATTCATGACCGGTCTGTTATGTTCTATCCTAAAGGCCACCGGGCGGGACAAAGACATGGCCATGAAGGGCGCTGTGTCCGAAGTGATGATGATGACCGAAACCGTGCGCGCGCTTTTGTACCGCGCCGAGGCTGAGGCCCATGAAGACGAATGGGGCAATTTCGTCCCCTTGCGCGGGCCGCTGGATACATCACGCAATTTGTTCCCCAAGTTTTACCCGCGCATGGTGGAAATTCTGCAAAACATGGGGTCATCATCGTTGATGGCCACACCCACAGAAGCGGATTTTGAAAACGAAATGGCTGGCGATTTGAACCAGTATTTCCAGGTGGCAAATCTGGAGGCCAAGGACCGGGTTGCGCTGTACAGGCTGGCCCATGATGTGGCGATTTCAGGGTTCGGCAATCGCCAAACCCTGTATGAGCGGTTCTTCTTTGGCCCACCACATTTGATGAACGCGCAGTACTTTGATCTGTACGACAAAGACCGCGCCATCGCCCGGGTGGACGATTTGTTGAACAGCTAAAGGTCGATCCGCACCCCGTCAGACCCCACGGTCAGCGGGCCATCCCAGTGATCCGCCACGGCTTTTGTCCAATCCTTGACGCCGTAGTCGGGATCATCGGCAGGCAGAAGATGCGACAATGCCAAGTGTTTTACACCTGCCGCGGTGGCCACCTTGGCCACGTCGTGGGCAAAGGTATGGGACCGCAGCCAATGGGCCATCAACTTGTCCGTGCTGTTGCCCACGCGCTTGAGCAACGCGGGCAGGGCGGCTTCCAGCATGGCTTCGTGGATCAGCAAATCTGCGCCCCGTGCAAAATCTTCCATTTCTGGAATGGGGGCCGTGTCTCCGGAAAACACCACGAGGGTGGCGTCAGTTTTGAACGACAGGGCAAAGCAATCCACCAAAGGCGGGTGGGCCGTGCGAATGGCCGAAACGGCGATGCCATCTGTTTCCATCACATCGCCAGGTCCGTCTATGACGTGGACCGTGACCATGGTGCGAATGTCCGGGCGGCCTTCGTCTTCGATGCGCAGATCAATGTCGGCCTTCATGGACGCAAAAAACAAATCCAAATAGTCGGAAATCCCATCGGGGCCATAGATCACCACGTGGGAATTTAATCCCGCCGTCCAGGCCGTGTGCAACATCGGCCCCAGTTCCAGGTAATGGTCGGAATGCATGTGGGTGATGAACACCAGCGATATGTCTTTCAGCTGCATGCCTTGATCCACCAAACCCTTGGTGACACCCAGGCCGCAATCCACCACGATCTGTTTGCCGTTCAAACAAAACAAATTGGACGTGGGCATGGACGAACCCGGCCGGATGGCGGGGCCGCCTTTGGTGCCCAACAGGGCGACGTAATCTTGTGACATGTGCTTTCCTTAATGGGCTGTGGCAGCGGCAAATCCGGCGTCCAAGGCGGACAGGATGGTGCTGGCATCATCTTGCGTCAACACCAGGGCTGGGGACAAGATCAAGTTTGGCCCCGACACCCGCACCATGGCCCCGTTTTGATACGCGGTTTCTTGGACAATCCCGGCGGTGATGGGATCAATGGGTTTTTTGGTGGCACGGTCGCTGACCATTTCAATCGCCGTCATCAAACCGCGCCCGCCGCGCACATCGCCGATCAGGTCATACTTCTTTTGCAAGGCAAGGCAGCCGTCGTACAATTGAGTGCCACGTGCGGCTGCGTTTTTGGGGACGTCCAATTTTTGGGTTTCCGCCAAACAGGCAAGGGCTGCTGCGGCCCCAACAGGGTGGCCCGAATACGTGTACCCATGTCCGATTTTTGCGGCTGGATTGCCTTCGAAAATGTCCACCATGCGGTGGCCCAACATCACAGCGCCAAAGGGAAAGTATCCGTTGGTGATGGCCTTGGCGGTTGCCATCATATCAGGCTGTATGCCCCACAACCGCGCACCGGACCAAGCACCGGTCCGCCCATAGGCGGTGATCACTTCATCGGTGATCAACAAAATGCCGTTGCGGTTGCAGATGTCCTGCACGGCCGGCGCGAAACTTTCATGGGGCACAATCACGCCACCAGCCCCAAGGATCGGTTCCATGATCATGGCGGCAATGGTGTCCGCCCCTTGGAAGGCAATTTCATCTTCCAATGCGGCCAAGCACAGTTGCGCCAGTTTCGCAGGATCCGTTTCATTGAACGGATTGCGATAGGTGTATGGCGCAGGAATATGGAAACACCCCGGCATCAGCGGTTCATAATCTTTGCGGAAATTGGCGTTGCCGTTCACGGACGCGCCACCGATGTGGGTGCCGTGATATCCTTTTTTCAGGCTCAAAAACTTGGTGCGGCCTTCTTCGCCTCGCAACTTGTGGTATTGGCGCGCAAGGCGCAGGGCCGTTTCAACGGAATCGGACCCACCCGATGTAAAGAACGCCCGCGCCATGCCGTCGGCGGCGAAAAACTGGTTCAATTCATAGGACAACTCTATCACCGCGTCATTGGTGGTGCCCCGGAACGTGGAGTAATAGGGCAAAGTGTCCAGCTGGGCGGCGATGGCATCTTTGACGGGTTGGCATGAATACCCCAAGTTCACATTCCAAAGCCCGCCCACGGCATCTACAACAGTGTGACCGTCGATATCAGTGATCGACACGCCCGATGCGCCCGTGATGATTTTTGGTGGTTGGTCATGGCTGTCTTTGGGGGACGTCATAGGGTGCCACATCAAACGGCCATTGTGTTCCTTCAGGAAGTTCGAGTCTTTCATGATGTGTTTTCCAATGTGCCGGATAAAAAGGGGAAAAGGCGCAAGGTTCTTTACGTCTCGGCCTGCCCAATGTCAGGGTGCAGAAAAAAAATTGACACAAGATAATTAACAAGGCAACCTTTTTCGTAAGGTGCCTGGTTACGCTGCGGATTGCCAGGGGGTGGATGGCCGCAATTTAAACAGCGCAGGGGCGCCCATGCCGCTTTGGTTCGCGCCGATTACGACACTCAAACAAGGTAATGCCCAATGGATCAGTCCAAAATTGATGCGCTTCGCGCCAAGTCCGTTCCGGCCTTTGCTCATTTGATTGATGGAAAATCCGTTGGGGCCAGTGACGGCGCTGTAACGGACATTGTATCGCCCATTGATGGCAAGGTGCTCACCACCGCCGCGCAAGGCACAGCCGCGGATATGGATGCGGCCATTGCATCCGCACGGGCTGCCTTTGAAGACGGGCGCTGGGCAGGACAAGCCCCTGCTGCCCGCAAGAAGGTGTTGATAAAGTGGGCTGATTTGATTGACGCCCATGCTTTGGAACTGGCGGTTCTGGGGGTGCGGGACAATGGCACGGAAATCAACATGGCCCTCAAGGCGGAACCCGGGTCGGCGGCTGCCACTATCCGGTACTATGCCGAAAGTCTGGATAAGATTTACGGCGAAATCGCCGCCACCCCGTCTGACATTCTGGGCCTGATCCACAAAGAACCTGTCGGCGTTGTGGGTGCGATTATCCCGTGGAACTTCCCTATGATGATCGGGGCGTGGAAGCTGGGGCCCGCTTTGGCCATGGGCAATTCGGTGGTGGTCAAACCGTCTGAGACCGCTTCGCTGTCTTTGATGCGGATGGTGGAACTGGCGCTGGAGGCAGGATTGCCCCCGGGCGTTTTGAATGCTGTCACCGGCGAAGGGGCCGTGGTGGGCAAAGCCATGGGATTGTCCATGGACGTGGATGTGTTGGTCTTTACCGGGTCAGGGGCCACAGGGCGGCGGTTGATGGAATATGCCGCGCAATCCAACATGAAGCGGGTCTATCTGGAACTGGGGGGCAAATCCCCCAACATCGTTTTCGCCGATGCGCCTAATTTGGCCCAAGCGGCGCAAGTGGCGGCGGGTGGGATTTTCCGCAATTCAGGTCAGGTTTGTGTGGCAGGGTCCCGGTTGTTGGTGCAAGCGTCCATCCACGATGAATTTGTTGCCATGGTTTCAGACGCATCGGCCGCTATGCGGGTCGGCGATCCGTTGTCGTTGGACACGCACATTGGGGCCATCAATTCACAACCCCAGCTGGACGCCAACCTTGGGTTCGTGGAAACAGCCCAAGCCGAAGGCGGGCAGGTGGTGCTGGGGGGGAACCGCATTTTGCAAGAAACTGGCGGCTATTACATGGCCCCCACAATCGTGACCGGTGTTACGCCAGATGCGACCTTGGCCCAGCAAGAGGTGTTTGGCCCCATACTGGGCGTAACACCATTTGAAACTGAAGAAGATGCCATTTGCCTGGCCAACAGCACCGTATACGGATTGGCAGGGGCTGCTTGGACTGCGGATTTGGGCCGCGCGCACCGCATGGTGCGTGGGGTGCGCACAGGCGTGATGCACATCAACACTTACGGCGGGGCCGATGGCACTGTTCCGTTGGGCGGTGTTGGGCAATCAGGGAATGGGTCCGATAAATCGCTGCACGCATTGGAAAAATACATCAACCTGAAAACCGCTTGGATCAAGTTATAAACGGGATTTCAGTCGCGGGCGCCGGGGTCCAGCTGGGCCAGCAAATCCAGCAGCGTTTCATAGTTTTCAAGCCCCAGGGTTTCTTGAAAGCCCACCACGATCTGCGCCGTTTGATCCGCGCGGTCATCGATGATTTTTTGCCCTGCAGCCGTGATTTCGATGAACTGGCGGCGGCGGTCTTTGACGTCACGGGTTTGGGTCACCAACCCCTTTTCGCGCAAGGTGGCAGCGATGCGGGTTAAACTAGGGAACAACAGACTGGCCCGATCAGCCAGGGTTTTGGCGTCCATAACGCCGTATTCCGCCAGCACCCGCAAAACCCGCCACTGCTGTTCGGTGATCCCCGTTTGCGCCAGCATGTCCCGGATCGGCAGCATCACCCCTTCGCGGGCGCGCATCAAAGCAATGGGCAAAGATCGCGCAGTGGAAGGAAGTTTGTTGGGCATTGGGGGTCCTTATCGTGTAATCTGGGATCAAATGCCCGTGTCTGCTGGGCTTGACAAGTCACCTTAGCACTCCTTAACTCAGCAACAATTAACATGTTAAGGAATATGCCATGCCGCATGTCCACATAGAATATTCTGCCAACCTGGATGCAGTGATTGATATGGCCGCCCTGTGCAACGCGATCCGTGAAACTGCAGTTGGGATTGACGCCTTTCCCACGCCCGGCATTCGCGTGCGGGCCACGCGCGTGGACCATTATTCCATTGCGGATGGGAATCCCAAACACGGCTTCATCGATCTGTCCGTACGGCTGCGCGAAGGCCGCCCCCAAGACGTGAAGGAAGACGCCATTGCCCGTGTCTTTGCCGCGTTACAGGATTTTGTGGCCCCAGCTATGGCGGATCATTCCATCGCGCTGTCCGCCGAAATGCGCGACATCGATGCATCCCTTTCCCCGAAATTCGGCAACATCCGTGACCACCTGGAGGACCCCGCATGAGTGTTCTTGAAGACAATATCGCAAAACTAGACGGATTCCTGGACCGGTTTCGCGCCACGGGAATTCAAAACCGGATTGCAGGCCAGGATGCCCCTGGGGCAGGTGGCGTTTTTCAAACCATATCCCCGGTGGACAAATCAGTGATCTGCGATGTGGCCCATGGCACAGACACAGACATTGATGCCGCAGCCAACGCCGCCCATGATGCCTTTGCGGCCTGGCGCGATATGCCCGCGGTGGACCGCAAGAAGATCATCATCAAAATTGCAGAAGGCATCGAAGCGCGGGCAGAAGAAATCGCGTTGTGCGAATGCTGGGACACGGGGCAGGCATACAAGTTCATGTCCAAAGCCGCCCTGCGCGGGGCTGAGAATTTTCGATATTTTGCGGATCAAGTGGTGCAGGCCCGTGATGGGCAGCACCTGAAATCCCCCACATTGATGAACATCACCAGCCGCGTTCCCATTGGCCCGGTGGGGGTGATCACGCCTTGGAATACGCCGTTCATGTTGTCCACCTGGAAGATCGCACCTGCCTTGGCCGCTGGGTGCACTGTGGTTCATAAACCTGCGGAAGCCTCGCCGTTGACGGCGCGGTTGTTGGTGGAAATCGCGGAGGAGGCTGGGCTGCCGCCCGGCGTGTTGAACACCGTTAACGGGTTTGGGGAAGGGGCCGGCAAGGCGCTGTGCGAACACCCCAAAATCAAAGCCATCGCGTTTGTGGGGGAAAGCCGCACGGGGTCTTTGATCACCAAGCAAGGGGCAGACACGCTGAAACGCAATCATTTGGAATTGGGGGGGAAGAACCCGGTGATCGTGTTTGATGATGCGGATTTGGACCGCGCGTTGGATGCCGCCATTTTCATGATCTATTCCATCAACGGGGAACGGTGCACGTCGTCGTCACGCTTGTTGGTGCAAGAGACCATCCGCGAAGAATTTGAAGCCAAATTGGTGGAACGGGTGAACAACATCAAAGTGGGCCATCCGTTGGATCCCAAAACGGAAGTGGGTCCGCTGATCAGCCAAGAACATTTCGACAAAGTCACCAGTTATTTCGACATTGCGCGCCAAGACGGCGCAACGATCGCGGCCGGTGGGGATGTTGTGGGGGACGCAGGGTTCTTTGTGAAGCCGACGTTGTTTACAGGCGCGCACAACAAAATGCGCATTGCCCAAGAAGAAATTTTTGGCCCCGTCCTGACATCCATTCCCTTCAGCACTGAAGCGGAAGCGTTGGAATTGGCCAATGACACGGCCTACGGTTTGACCGGGTATGTCTGGACCAACGATCTGACCCGCGCTTTGCGCTTCACGGACAAGCTGGAAGCGGGCATGATCTGGGTGAATTCGGAAAATGTGCGCCATTTGCCCACCCCTTTTGGTGGGGTCAAATCATCGGGCATTGGTCGGGACGGTGGCGATTGGTCGTTTGAATTTTACATGGAACAAAAGCACATCGGATTTGCCATGGGTCAGCACAAAATCACAAAACTGGGGGCGCTTTAAATGCCGGTACCTGCACCGAACCTGTATCCCGATTTTAACACCATTCGGTTGTCACATGTTTGTTTGAACGTTGCGGACTTGGCAGTCTCCAAAAAATTTTACACTGAAATTTTGGGGATGCAGACCACCGATGAAGATGACGGGCGCATTTATCTGCGGGCCATGGAAGAACGCGGGCACCACAGTGTGATTTTGCAAAAGTCAGACCAGCCCGGCACGGTCGAAGTTTTGGGCTTTAAGACGTTTGATGAAGACGATCTGGATAAAGCCGAAGCGTACTTCAAAGCCAAAGGCAGGCCCACATCCTGGGTGGATCGGGCGTATCAGGGCCGCACATTGCTGACGTCTGATAACATGGGCATCCCTTTGGAATTTTATCACAAGATGGACCGCTTGACGCCCATTCATCAGCAGTATGCGCTGTACCGGGGGGTGAAGCCGCTGCGGATTGATCACTTCAATGTCTTCAGCCACGACGTGGATGCCTCAGTTGCGTTTTATTCTGACTTTGGGTTTCGGGTGACCGAATATACCGAAGATGCGGACAGCAAGAAACTGTGGGCGGCCTGGATGCACCGCAAGGGTGGGGTGCATGATATGGCGTTCACCAACGGCACGGGTCCACGCATGCACCATGTGGCCTTCTGGGTGCCCACACCGCTGAACATTATTGATCTGTTGGATTTGATGGCCACCACTGGCTATGTCACCAACATTGAACGCGGGCCGGGCCGCCACGGCATTTCCAATGCGTTTTTCTTGTATATCTTGGACCCAGATGGGCACCGGATCGAAATTTACTGTTCGGATTACCAGACGGTGGATCCTGATTTGGAACCCATCAAATGGGATTTGAAAGACCCGCAACGCCAGACCCTGTGGGGGGCGGCAGCGCCTGAAAGTTGGTTTAAGCACGGCACCACCTTTGTGGGGGTCGACACCAAGGAGTCGGGCATCCAAGCCAGCCCGATCATTGCGCCATGAAGTGGGATGAATACGCCCAATGGGGCAAACACATCGCAGACTGGGGGCAAACGTACCATTCCACACTGGGCGACCGCCCTGTGCGGGCCCAAACGGCCCCTGGCGACATTGCCGCGCAATTGCCCAGCACCCCACCCGAAGTGGGCGAAGACATGGCCGCAATCCTGAAGGATTTTGACGATATCATTATGCCAGGCATGACTCACTGGCAGCACCCGCGCTTCTTTGCGTATTTCCCGGCCAATGCCACGCCACCGTCTATGCTGGCTGAACAGCTGGTGAACACCGTTGCGGCGCAATGTATGCTGTGGCAAACATCCCCCGCCGCCACAGAAGTGGAAGGGTTAATGGTGGATTGGTTGCGCCAGGCGCTGGGCCTGGCGGATGGTATGACGGGTGTAATCCAAGACAGCGCGTCGTCTGCCACCTTATCGGCTATGTTGACCATGCGCGAACGGGCCACTGGTTTCACAGGCAACCGCGAAGGCTTGTCGGACAAAGGGCATTTGCGGGTGTATTGTTCAACTGAAGTGCATTCCTCCATTGACCGGGCCTGTTGGGTTGCCGGGATCGGCCAAAACAACCTGGTGAAAATCCCCACCCAGGGCCCGCGATTTGCCATGGATCCTGCTGCGTTGGATGCGGCCATCAAAGCGGACATTGCAGCGGGGCACGCGCCCGCTGGGGTGATTGCCATTACGGGGGGCACGGGCGTTGGGGCTTGTGATGATTTGGGCGCGGTTTTGGCCGTGGCACAGGCCCACGATCTGTACACCCATTTGGACGCAGCTTGGGCTGGGTCGGCGATGATTTGCCCAGAATTTCACGCTGAATTTTGGCAAGGCGTGGATGGGTATGACAGCATTGTCTTTAACCCGCACAAATGGCTGGGGGCCCAGTTTGACTGTTCGGTGCAATTCTTGCGCGACGTGACGCCACAACTGAACACGCTGAAAATCGAGCCGGAATATTTGAAAACCACCGGCGATGCCGTCACCAATTATTCGGAATGGACCATTCCGTTGGGGCGCCGGTTCCGGGCGCTGAAAATCTGGTTTTTGTTGCGGTCTTACGGATTGGAAGATCTGCGCGGGCGCATCCGCAACCATGTGGTTTGGGCCGAAGAGGTGTGCGAAGCCATTCGCGCCATGAATGGGTTTGAGATTTCCAGTGAACCGATCCTCAGCCTGTTTACCTTCCGCGCCCCCGGGGATGATGCGGCCCAACAACGCTTGGTGGATGCCATCAACGATGATGGGCGGATTTATCTGACCCAAGGCAGCCACAAGGGGCGCAAGGTGATCCGGTTCCAAGTGGGCCAATTTGATACAACGCAAGACGATGTGAAGATGGCCGCAACGGTTATCGCAGAAATTTGGGAGGCCATGACATGAAGTTTGCCACATACACCAGTGCCGGGGCGCAACATTACGGTGCTGTCACCGATGATGGTATGATCCCACTGGGCGGGGATTTTCCTGGCTGGCCCACACTGTTTGACGCTGTCCAAGCAGATGGATTGGCGGCCTTGGCCGATGCCGCAGAAGGCAAAGCCGCCACCCATACTGA